>CAZJCI010000057.1:0-11925 GCA_964544455.1 uncultured Oscillospiraceae bacterium | reverse complement strand
TCCTCTTTTGTCAACTCTTTTTTCCCTTTTTTTACACGTTCTACCTTTTGGACAACTTCAACTATTTTGCTCCATTACTTTTGTGCATTTTGACATTATATTTCCGTATCCGAGTATATTTTCCCTTTTCCGTGGCATAATTTAATAAAACGTATAATTTTAAAAGGAGTTTTTTATGCCGACAACCTTGGTTCGCACCGTTTTGTTATATCTCCTGATCGCCGCCGCGTTAAAAATAATGGGCAAACGCCAAATAGGGCAAATGCAACTTTCCGAACTTGTAACCGTAACAATGCTTTCCGAACTTGCTTCCTATTCCATTTTGGATACGGACATTCCCATAATTTACAGCGTCGCACCGGTTTTAATTCTCATTTGTCTTGAGGTTTTTATTTCCTATTTAAGCGTAAAAAGCAGATTCGTTTCAAAGCTGTTTGACGGAAAACCGTCATATATTATATATAAAGGCGTTCTCAATCAGGCGGAACTTCTTAATTCCCGCCTGACAATGACGGAAATTTTAAGCGAAATTCGAGCGGCAGGCTTCAATTCCGTTTCGGAAATATATTATATGATAATTGAACCGAGCGGCAAAATTTCCGTAATTCCGCACATTTCTCGCCAACCGCTCACCCCGGCGGACGCAAACGTTCAAACTACCGAATCGGGAATCGACCATGCACTTATCATCGACGGCAATATTATTAAAAGCGGGCTTGACGCCGTAAACAAAAACCGCAAGTGGCTTAACGAACAGCTGAAAAAGCAAAAAATTCCGTCCGCGGCACAATGTTTTTATTTTGCAATGGACGACAGTCAAAAAGTAACGGTAATAAAAAAACAGCCGAAAAACGGCGGAAAGAGTGCAAGCAAATGAAAAGTTCCCTAATTTCCGCAATTATTCTCGCCGTAACCGCCGCGCTTATTTCTCTGAACGCATTTTTTGTTTCGTCAAAGCTTGAGGAAACAATTCGGGAGTTGGAGCAGCTTCCCGCCAATCCCGACGAATCGCAGATTTATGTTTTAAAAGAAAAATCCGAAAAAATTCTGAATAATTGGAAAGACAATTCTTTTTTTCTTTCGCTGAGCATAAACGCTTCGGAACTTCGCGATTGCACCGTCGCTCTTTGCAACGTATCCGAATTTGCCGACTCGCAATCTCTTTCCGACTATCGCTCGGCTCGAAGCGAATCGCTTTATCGGTTAAAAAATTTAAAAAGGCGGGAAACCGTTTCCCTCTCCACCGTTTTTTAAGAAAGAGCAAAAGAGACGCCACACAAAGCAGCGTCTCAAAATTGCTTTTCTTTTTAGAAAATCACGCCATAGCGTTGAGCTTGAGTGTAAACTGGCTCTTCTTTCTTGCAGCGGCGCTTTTGTGGATAAGATTTTTTGCGGCAGCCTTATCAACCTTTTTAACGGCTTCCTTATATGCTGCTTCGGCAGCAACCTTATCGCCGGTTGCAACAGCCGCTTCAAACTTCTTAACAGACGTTTTAAGAGCTGTTTTAAAAGTACGGTTGTTAAGAGTCTTTGTTTCAGTAATCTTAACGCGCTTTTTTGCGGATTTAATGTTAGGCATAATTTCACCTCCCCGTAAACATTCCTTATTCATCATACTATTATAACACACAAAAAAAATAAAATCAATAGTTTTCGAAAAAAATTTAATTTTCGGCGCAAAAAAACTAAAGAATTACCAAACTTGCCGCAAAATTTGTACTATTTTTGCAAAAATTCGGCGCATAAAAAAGCAAAGGAGCGTTAAAATGACATCAAACACATCAAAAAGCGCATATTCGCCAAAAAGCGACCTGGCGGTTGAATGCGTGGAGCTGTCTTTCGGAAAACATCTTACCGATAAAGACGGAATAACAACAAAACGCGAAACAATCGGCGGTCTTTTGTGCGATACCGTCCAAGTGAAAACGGAAAAAGGCGCGCAAAAACTCGGGAAACCACGAGGCGTTTATATAACGGTGGATATTGGAAAAATTTGGCTTTACGGAAAAGACGATTTCAAAAAAGTATGCCTTGTTTGCGCACAAAAACTTTCGGAAATTTTACCGCAAAATTATAAAAACGGCGGAAGCTGTTTGCTTGCCGCTTTGGGAAACAAAAAAATAACCGCCGATTCGCAAGGTCCTCTGTGCGCGGAAAGTTTTATTGTCAGCCGTCACATAAAACAGCAAAATCCATCGCTTTTTTCGTCGCTTGAACTTTACGAAACAATGTGCGTTGCGCCGGGAGTTCTTGCTAATTCCGGCGTGGAATCCGCAACCGTCATAAAAGGCGTTGCGGAAAAAACAAAGCCCTCGTTCATAATTGCCGTGGATTCGCTTGCCGCAAGGAAAACGGAAAGAATCGCCGCAACGCTTCAAATAAGCAACGTTGGCATAACGCCGGGCTCGGGAGTGGGAAACCACCGTGAGGCTGTTGACTCAAGCACAATGGGCATACCCGTAATTTCAATCGGAATCCCAACCGTGGTGGACGCACTGACGGTTTGTTCGGACGTTTTGGAAGAATATATAAAAAAGAACGAATCGCAAGCTCTGCCGCAAGAACGAGAAACTTTAAAAGCGGTTTTAAGTTCCGTTTCGGAAAACGGAGGCAACGGATTTTTTTTAACCCCCAAAAATGCCGACGTCATATCGCAAAATTCCGCAAAGCTGATAGCAATGACAATAAACAAAGCCCTGAATCCCTCGCTTACTTTTGAGGATATGGAAGAATTGATATAAAATCGCCGCAAACAAAAAGCAAAAAATTTAAAAACGCACATTTCAAAAACGCAAAAACGCTCCTTTCAAAAACGGCTTTCTTTTACCGCCGTCTCCGAGGAGCGTTATTTCGTCTAACCGTTATATTTATGCTTTTAATTCAGTTTGAAAATTTATCCGAATCCGCACTCAAACGTTACCTTTAAGTTTATCTTAAAAATCGGTATTTATTTTATATTGTTTTTTAGTCCTTATCGGAATTTATCTTTGAACTCTTCCCGAACCGCCGTTTTTAATGAGGCTTTCAACTTCGTCAACCGAAACCAAGTTTACGTCGCCCGCAATGGAATGTTTAAGGCAGGAAGCCGCAACGGCAAATTCAATTATATCCTGATTTCCTTTTCCGGCAAGAATAGCGTAAATCAAGCCGCCGCCAAAGGAATCGCCGCCGCCCACTCTGTCCACAATGTGAATGTGATAGGTTGTGGAAAAATAATATTCTCCGTCCGCATAAAGCATTGCCGCCCAATCGTTATCGTTTGCGGAAATCGAACTTCTCAAAGTAATGGCAACTTTTTCGAATCCGAACTTGTCCGCAAGCTGTTTTGCAACGCTCTTATAAGCTTCGTGTTCAACCTTGCCTGCGTTTACGTCCGTGTTTTCCGCTTTAATGCCGAACACTTTTTCCGCGTCTTCTTCGTTGGCAATGCAAACGTTAACATAAGGCATAAGTTCGCCCATAACCTTGCCGGCTTTTTCGCTTGTCCAAAGTTTTTTTCTGAAGTTAAGGTCGCAGCTTACTTTTATGCCTTTTTTGCGGCATACTTTAAGCGCGTCCAAACAAATTTCCGCAACGTTATCGCCCAAAGCGGGAGTAATGCCGGTAAAATGGAACCAATCCGCACCGTCAAGAATTTTTTCCCAATCGAAATCCGAAGCCTTTGCTTCCATAATTGCGGAATGAGCTCTGTCGTAAATAACCTTGGAAGGTCTTTGCGACGCACCGTTTTCAAGATAATAAATTCCCACTCTGTCGCCGCCTCGAACAATTTCGCCAACGTCAACGCCGTAAGCTCTTAAAGAATTTACCGCCGCCTGACCTATTTCGTGATTCGGAAGTTTTGTAACAAACGCGGAATCCAAACCGTAGTTTGCCAAAGAAACCGAAACGTTGGCTTCCCCGCCGCCGTAATTCACATCAAAGCTGTTTGCGTTAACAAATCTTCCGTAAGCCGGAGGATTCAGCCTAAGCATAATTTCGCCGAAGCACACTGTTCTCATATATAACCAACCTTTCCGTATTGCCTTGCAATACAACAAAATAATAAAGCTGTGTGAAAAACTTCCACACATATATAATACCGCAAAAATTCCCGATTGTCAATATTGAAATATAACACATATCGTTATATTTTGCGTAAAAATTTGCTTTTTTTATATTTTCACCGAATCCGACGTCGGTTTACGTATTGACAAACCCGCAAATTCTGATATAATATTCGCAAAGACTATATTCTCAAGGAGAACAAAAATGCTTCACACGGAAATAATTTATCTTGGCGGCGAAAAAGAAAACTATTACAAAGAAGCCGCCGCGGAATACATAAAACGCCTCGGCTCGTTCACCGTTTTTTCGGAAAAAGTAATTAAAGATGAAAAGCTCCCGCAAAACCCTTCGGAAACCGCCGTTCGAGCCGCACTCGAAAAGGAAGCGGATAAAATCATAGCGGAACTCAAACCAAAACGTCTGAAAATAGCAATGTGCATAGAGGGCAAACAGCTTTCCAGTCAAGAGCTTGCCCAAACGTTGGAATCCGTACCGCAAGCGGGGCTTTCCGGCGTAACTTTCATAATCGGTTCAAGCTACGGACTTTCGGAGCGCATTAAAAAAATGTGCGACATACGGCTTTCAATGTCCAAAATGACTTTTCCGCACCGCCTTGCCCGCATAATGTTGCTTGAACAGATTTACAGAGCCTATTCCATATGCAACGGCTTGCACTATCACAAATAATTCGTTTCAAACATCGACGGGAGGTTCGCCGTTTGCGGACGGCGAAATCACTTGCATATAAGTATTTCGTCGACTGCGGTCAGCGACCAAGGCTCCGCAAATGCGTTGTAAAGACAACGCATTGGGAAACCGCAAACTTTAAAGCACCGACTACGGTGCTTAGAAAAAAAGTTTGACAAAAAACTTTCCTTTGGGGTGTGGAATTATTTGGAGGCATTGTAGGAATTTTTGATTTTTGCGATTGATTTGCGCTTTTTGGCGGGGGGAATTTTTGCTTAGGTTGTTTATTTGCGGTTAGAGAAATTATCCGACGTTCGGTCAAACATCAAAACCGTTCTTACTACCGCAACCAATACAAGAAACCACGGCGAAATTTGCCCTACCGCCGCACCTTACACACAAACAACAACCCACAACAGCCCTTACCGCCGCAACCCCAAAATACCCCCCCAAAAAGGAAAGTTTTTGCCCCGCTTTTTTCAAAAAGCGGGTGCAGGTCAAGGGCGCAAAGCCCTTGTCGCCGTTTGCAAACGGCGAAATATCCTTGCGTATAGGGGAATTTCGCCGACCGCAGTCGGCGAAACGCTCCGCGCCGTTCGCAAACGGCGAAATCTCTTTACGCATAGGGAATTTCGCCACAAAATCTCAGTCTTCCGGGAAAACGTTGTCGCCGCAGATGGATTTTAAAAGTTTTTCAAAATCGGCGTTATCGTAATAATGAATTTCAATTCTTCCCTCGCCGGGCTTTTTGGAGTTCCCTACGATTTTAACTCTTCTGCCCAAAATTTCCGTTGCGCTGCTTTCTATTTTTCCCAAATACGCCGCACCCGCTTTTTCGGCTTTTTCGTTTTTGATTTTTTGCGATTCATCTTTTTCCTGCGCGTCTCGCAAAGCAAGCTTTACCATACGTTCGGTTTCACGTACCGACATATCCTTTTCAAACACGGTTTTTGCACATTCGTCAATAAGCTCGTTTTTGCCGAGAGCCAAAAGAGCTCTTGCGTGCCCCGACGTAATCGAACCGTCCTCCAACAACGAAAGAGTGTTTTTCGGAAGAGCCAACAGCCTTAAAGCGTTTGTAAGCGCAGGACGGGAAATTCCCACAATTTGCGCCGCCTCTTCCTGGGTAAGTTCGAATTCCCGCATAAGTCTTGAAAGTCCCTGCGCCTGTTCCACGGGGTTCAAATCCTCTCTTTGAAGATTTTCCACAAGCATTATTGCCGCGGCTTCCTTTTCGGAAAAAGCCTTAACAATAACCGGCACTTCCGTAAGTCCCGCCATTTTTGCCGCTCTCCACCGACGTTCGCCCGCAACTATTTTATATTTTCCCCGCAAAATTTTCGCAACCGCGCCGTCTTCGCCGTTTTCGCCGTCGTTTTCGGGCTTACGCACCACAATGGGTTGCAATATTCCGTGCCTCGAAATCGAATCCGCAAGTGCGGAAAGCGATTCCGGGTCGAATATTTTTCTGGGCTGACTTTTATCCGGTTCAACGTCGGAAATGCGCAACGAAGTTATAAGTTCCCCCGCATTTTCGTCGGGAGTCATTATCATATTATCGTCGAAAAGGGCGTCAAGTCCTTTTCCGAGTCCGTTTCTTTTTGCCATTATTAAATAATCCTTTCAAAACAAATTTAAAAACTTTCCTTTTAGCGTTGTTAAAACGCAAAGTATAAAAACGGATTAAAGCTGTTCCCCACAAGAAGCATTGTGGAAACAACAACCGTTGCGGCAATAAAAGCCGCCCTGACAATTCCTATAACAGCCACCATTGGAGCGGAATTTTTTTCCAATACCGCACCCGCTTTTTCGAATTTCTTATAAATCGGCATACACAAAAGAATTGCGGCAATAAACAAAATAAAGTTGTTGGACATATCCACCGCAAATTCTCCCGAAATCAACGGGCGGCGGAAAAATCCGAACAGCGCGCCCATATATTCCTTAAATCTGCCGATATCCGTAAATTTAAACAGCACAAACCCGAAGTTCACGCAAACAATAAGATAGACGTGCGAAAGAATGTTTTTTGCAAGCGAACCGCCGCTGTCCTCTCCGCTTTTTTGTCGTCTGTTTTTAAAAAATCTTTCAATTGCAATAAATACGCCGTTATAAACTCCCCAAAGCACAAAATTCCAGCTTGCGCCGTGCCACAAGCCCGTAAGAAACCAAACCACGGCAAGATTCAAATATACGTGCCGTCTGTTACCGCCCAGCGGTATATAAACGTAATCTCGGAAAAACGAACCCAACGTCATATGCCATCTGCGCCAAAATTCCGAAACGGATTTTGAAATGTACGGATAATTGAAGTTTTCGGGAAATTCAAAGCCGAAAATCGAACCCAAACCGATTGCCATATCGGAATAACCCGAAAAATCGAAATAAAGTTGCAACGTATAGGCAAACATAGCCGTCCACGCCGCAAGCGTCGGCAACGAAGCAATATCGGCGTTATCCATATATTTTGCAACAATTTCGCCCAAAGAGTTTGCAATAATTACCTTTTTGGCAAGTCCGAAGCAAAAACGCTGAATACCTCTCGTTACGCCGTAAACCGTGCTTTTTCGTTCGTCAAGGGCATTTTCAAAATATTCGTACCTGACAATAGGTCCCGCAACAAGCTGAAAATAGGAAGTAATATAAAGCAAATATTTGTAATAACTTTTTTGCGCCGTAACTTTACCTCTGTAAACGTCCGCAACATAAGTAAGCGTTTGAAAGGTATAAAACGAAATGCCGATAGGCAATTCCACGTTGGGAACGGGCAGTTCGAAAAACGGCAAGGCGTTAAGATTATTCACAATAAAGCCAAGATATTTAAACGTGGCAAGTATGGCAATATCCGTAACAACCGCCACGGCAAGCGAAACCTTTGCCGCCGTTGTTCCTCTGTTCGCCTGAATAAACCTCGCGTGCGTATAGTCAAGGAAAGTCGTTCCGAGCATAACGAAAACGAACATCGGTTCTCCCCAAGCGTAAAAGAAAAGCGAAAAAATCAGCAAAATAATGTTTTTCGCCTTAATACTGCGCACAGCGAAGTATAAAATCAAATTAAGCGGCAAAAATACATAAAGAAAAAACAGACTTGAAAAGACCATATACCCTCCGACAGCCTCCAAAAAACGCAACGCGCATAAAAATTTCCGAACGAATATATTTTACCATATTATCCGACAAATATAAACACGTAAAAACAAACAAATTATGAATAATTGCAAAGTCAAAGCAACCGCCCCGCCGCCGTAAAACGTTATAAAATCGGCGCATATAAAAAAAGAAAAGGAGAACCAAAGCAAATGTCAAAAAGAAAATTCAGCGAACAGGAAAAACAAGCTTTCCGAAAGTTTGCCGAAACGCACGCCCCAAAGTCCAATCTTTTAAAAGATTGCGCCTCGGCGTTTGTTTCCGGCGGGACAATATGCCTAATCGGTCAGGGAATTTTCGATATTTATTCAAAGCTCGGCGCGTCCGAAGAAACCGCAAAAATTCTTTTACCCGTAACGTTGATATTCCTATCCTGCGTTTTAACGGGATTCGGGATATACGAAAAAATCGCTTCTTTTGCCGGCGCCGGCACTCTTGTTCCCATAACCGGTTTTGCA
Source organism: uncultured Oscillospiraceae bacterium (assembly GCA_964544455.1). Taxonomy (GTDB): domain Bacteria; phylum Bacillota; class Clostridia; order Oscillospirales; family CAG-382; genus SIG622. Next base: position 3,586 of record CAZJCI010000057.1, on the reverse strand, counting down.
AACGCCGTGTGCGCCTGTTCAATCGACGCAAAGCCCGAAGGTTACGTTTTGGGCGTGGGCGCAAAAATGTTCACCATTGCGGGACCGGTAATCGCATACGGCGCCGTTGCAAGCTTCATATACGGCATTTTTTATTATATTTCAACTTTTTTCCGATAAAAAAAGAAATGCGGCTCTCCCGCATTTAATTTTAAAACAGTATTTTCTTTCATACAAAGGTATTTCGCCGTCTGCAAACGGTACGGAGCGTTTCGCCGACTGCGGTCAGCGACAAGGGGAATTTCGCCGTTTGCGAACGGCGACAAGGGCTTTGCGCCCTTGACCTCACCCTCTTTTTTGAAAAAAAGAGGGGCAAAAAACTTTCCTTTTTGGGGGAAAATTTGAACAGTTGCGGCGGTATGCCTTATATGTCCATATTTTGCACCAATTCGGAACGGCACACCCCACAAAAAACAATACTACGCCAAAACCGCAAACAAACCACTCAAAGCTAAAATTTCAACAAAACCAAAAAAATCCCACCCCCAAAAAAGAAAGTTTTTTGTCAAACTTTTTTTCTAAGCACCGTATGTCGGTGCTTTATAAGTTTGCGGTTCCCAAAGGCGGCGCCTTTGGTCGCCGTCCGCAGACGGCGAAACACCCCTATGTATAATGCCGCCGTTGTTTTTCAGCTTGCCGTTCCGCTTTTATCGGAAAAGTCCACAAACGTGCGCACAAAGCCGCCGTAATCTCTTGAAGAAATATCGCCGCCCACAATTTTATTTTTATAAACAAAAAGCGTAAGATAAACTTTCCCCACCGAAGAACCGTCCGGCGAAGGATAATTCAGCACCTCGTAAGTATATCTCATAAGAGTTTTACCGCAATATTTGGAAAGGTCGAATCCCTGCTGTTTTTGAATACCGTTATATTTACCGTAAACCGCGTCGAAAACCCTTGGAAGGTCAACCTCTTTTGTTTTATAAGCCGGGGTTTTAACTTCTATTCCCAGCGATTTAATAAAATTTTGCAAATCGTCTTCGGTTTTGATTCCGTCGAACCGAATATCCTTTCCCTGCGCCGCAACCTGACTGAGTTCAAAACCGTCCGAAGAATTTTTCAGCGTAAAAATCGCCGCCGCGGCAACAACGGCAAAGCAAAAAAGCGCAATTCCCACCGTTTTCAGTTTGGAAGCCTTAAGCGAATAAACAAACATAAAAATACCTCCCGTTATTTCGCAATAAATGTAATATAATATATTACGTTTTAAGCGAAAATATTACGGGAGGTATAAAAATTCAAACGCCGCAAAAATTATTTAAGCTTGTTTGCGCTTGTTTTATATATTGCCTCGATAATTTCCAAAACCTGATAAGCGTCGCGCACGTCGCAATAATCGGCTTTTTCGCCGTTAAGTACCTTATAAAAATTACCTATCATTTTGACGTGTCCCGAACCCCAAACGGCTTTTCCCAAAGCGATTTCGCCGTTTTCCGCCGCCTCTTTAAAGCGACCGTCGGTGTTTTCATAAAGAACGTCGTTTGAAATAAGCAAACTTCCTTTTTCGAAAACAAGTTCGAGTTCTGCGGGCGTGGAAGTCATATGACAGTTTGTGGCATAAAAAATTGCCGTTGTTCCGTTTTCAAACCAAATTGTCGCTTCCGCAGTGTCTTCAACTTCAATAACGCCGCCGTTTTTCCTCAGCGCAACGCTACCCTCAACTTTTTTAACTTTACCGCCGAAATAATAAAGCAAATCCAGCGTATGAATGGACTGATTCATAAGAACGCCGCCGCCCTCCGTTGCCCATTTTCCTCGCCAATCGCTTTCGGTATAATATGCGCCGCCCCTTTGCCAGGTAACCAGCCCTTTCATTCCCAAAAGCTTGCCCATACGCCCGGAATCGGCAATTTCCTTTGCTCTTGCGGTGGTGTTTACAAGTCTGTTTTGAAAAGAAACGCACACCTTTTTTCCCGTTCTGTCCGAAACCTCAATAATTTTTTTCGCTTCTTCGCAGTTCATTGCGCACGGTTTTTCCAAATATACGTCAAAACCTTTTTCCATTGCGGCAATCGCCGTTTCGGCATGCAGAAAATGCGGCGTACAAATGTGAACGACATCGGCTTGCGTACATTCCTCCAGCATTTTTTTATAGTCGGTATAAAATTTTTCGCAACCCGCCTCTTTTGCAAGAGCTTTTGCTTTTTCTTCTTTTATATCGCAAACGGCAATAATTTCGCCAAGTTTGTTTTGGTTTATGGAATTAACGTGGGTGTGCGAAATGGCTCCGCAACCGATTATAACGCATTTAAGAATTTTCATAGGATTACTCCTTTATTTTCCGTATTTTATTTCATTATACTACAATTCAAATAAAATAAATATCGTTTTTCTTGAAATTTTTAAAAAATAATTGTGATTTACAACAAACTTAAAACGCCCGATTTTGGCGCGAGTCATTTGCCGCCGCGTTTTTTACGCAATTGAGCAAAAAAATTCCGCAAAATTTCGGAACATTCCCGCTCCATAATTCCGAATTCCACATTCGGCTTGTGATTAAATCCCATTTCGTTCAAATTCGCCGCGCCGCCGAAACAGCCGGATTTTTCGTCCGCCGCGCCGATATAAACGTTTTTGATTCTGGAATTGATAATTGCTCCCGCACACATGGGGCAAGGCTCCAAAGTTACATATAAATCGCAATCGAAAAGCCGCCAGCCGCCCATTTTTTTGCACGCCTTAAAAATCGCTTCGGTTTCCGCATGAAAAAGAGCGTTTTTACCCTTTTCTCTTCGGTTTCGTCCGCTTGCGATTACGTGCCCGGCATAAACAACAACCGCTCCCACCGGAACTTCACCCTCCGCCGCCGCTTTTTTTGCGGCGCAAAGAGCTTGGCACATATAATAATTTTTACTTTTTTCCTTTATCGGAACAATGTCTTTTTTCATAACGTCGAATTATAAGAAATATATACGTATAAGGTCTGCGCCGCAATAACGGCGTAATAAACAATCATCGTCGGCGATTTAAACACGGAAAATTTTTCCGCCGGGGTAAGCGCCGCCGAGTTTTCGTCCCCGCCGTCGTTGTCGGTCAAAACGAATTTGTTTTTTGCAATCATAACAACCGCGCAAACAAGCCCGCCCAAAATAATTAAAACGTTTACGGCGGTAATTGCAAGCGAATAGGTTTGTTCGCTTAAAAAGCTTGCGGCATAATCCGCCGCGCAACTGTAAAAATTGTTTAAAAAATGCATTATCATTCCAACCGCAAGCGAGCCTGTGCGAATTGCAACATATGCAAAAATCACTCCGTAAACAAAGCCGTACATCATTTGCTCGACGCTTCCGTGCGCCGCCGCAAAGAAGAACGCGCTTCCCGCAATCGCAACGGATTTTCCGTATTTTTTAAGTTCGTTTAAAATTATTCCCCTGAAATAAAGTTCTTCAAAAACCGCGGGCAACAGCGCGACTGAAAAAATTTCAAACAGAAATTCGCCAAGCGTCGTTGCGCTTTCAACGGCAAAAGCTTCTTCGTCGAAAGCGAAAAAAGCCGAAAAAAACGAACTTAAAACCGACAAAATCTGCGCCGAGGCAAAAGCGATAAG
>CAZJCI010000056.1:0-11984 GCA_964544455.1 uncultured Oscillospiraceae bacterium | reverse complement strand
TATAAAATTCTCCGCCCTTAACACCTTCGTATGCGGCAAACTGTGCAATACAATATTCGTATGTACGACCGAGTAAGTCTTTGCTTTCTTCGGTATCGCCCATATCCATATTAGTGAACAGGTCAACAACATCACCCAAAACTCGCTTGTCCAAATCGGGGCTTGCGTAGTTTTTGGGCAATACGTTTTTAAGGGTAGTATTTTCTCTTTCAATCGCTCGCATTGCGTTGTCAATAACGGTTCCTATTTCGGGAGTGTGCGCCGCCAATGCAATTTTGCTCCAACGTGCGTCTTCGGGAACAAAGAAAATATTATCTTCCGCATAAGCGTCCCTGTCGTCCTCAAAGCCGTCGCCCTCTGCAACAAGTTCACGGTAACGCTTTTCAAACGCACTCGAAATGTAACGTAAAAAGATAAGACCTACAATTACTTTTCTGTATTCCGCCGCGGGAATATGTCCCCACAAAACGCAAGCCGCGTCCCAAATTTGTTTTTCAAAGCCTATATTGGCATTGTTTTTATCTGCCATTATAATATCCTCGCTTTCTACAATTTTTAATTTTAATAATATTATTCTAACACATTTAATGTCTCATAGTACGGACTTCATTTATCTTCCGCATATTTTTATAATATAGCAGTGTTTAATCGCTGTTTTTGCTTTTCATTTTTAAGTAAAAACCAAATTTAACGACACAAATATATTATATCATAATATTTGCGATTTTTCAATTGATTTTTTGATATTATAAAGATTTTTATTTTTTAATAATAATCGCAACGGCAAAAAACAGGCGTAACCCCGCGTTTTTGAAGTTACACCGCATTTTTTATGTTTTTCAAACAGCGAACGGCGTTCGGTTCGCATAAAAAGTAATATATTTATGGGCATATTTGTTAATTTTTATTATAACTGTTTTCTTTTGAAAAAAAATGTGGTATAATTAATATTGAGTATTTATTTATATATATCCGCAAGCGAAAGGAATGACAAAAATGAAAAAAATCACATACAGTCCCGGCGGCGTTTGTTCAAGGCAAATGAACGTTGAAATTGACGATAACAACATTATTACAAAAGTGCAAATTATCGGCGGTTGCGCCGGAAATACTCAAGGCGTTTCGCGCCTTATTGAAGGAATGGACGCACACGAAGCCGTAAAAAAAATTCAAGGAATAAAATGCGGTTTTAAACCGACGTCCTGTCCCAACGAACTTTCAAAAGCAATTTTGGAATGTCTTGGAGAATAAGAACATAACTTCAGCTGAAAGGAACAAAATTTAATGTATAAAGCAGAATATGAAAAGTGGTTGAATAATAACAGCTTGGACAAAAAGCTTTTATCGGAACTTATAAGCATAAAAGATAACGACGATGAAATAAAAGCAAGGTTTGCCTCGTCACTTTCTTTCGGCACGGCGGGTTTGCGGGGAATTATGCAAGCCGGCACAAACGGAATGAATATTTATACAGTTGCGCAAGCGACCAAGGGACTTGCAACTTTGGTTAAAAAGAGCGGCGGCGAAAAAAGAGGCGTTGTGATTGCGTGCGACACTCGAAACAATTCAATGTATTTTGCCGAAATTTGCGCCGAAGTGCTTGCCGCCTGCGGCATTAAGTCGTATATTTTCGACGCGCCCCGTCCGACGCCGGAACTTTCGTTTGCGTTGCGGGAGCTTTCGGCAATTGCGGGTATTAACATTACGGCTTCGCATAACCCAAAGGCATATAACGGTTATAAGGTTTATTGGGAGGACGGCGCACAGCTTCCGCCCGACCATGCAAAGGTAGTTTCCGACGAAATAGCGAAAACCGATATTTTTTCGGTTGAACTTTTAAACTATAATACCGCTGTTCAACAAGGACTCATTACGGTTATAGGCGAAGAAATTGATAACAAATTTCTTGATAAGGTTTTGGAACAAAGAATTTGCCCCAACGCAATTGCGGAAGTTGCGGACAACTTTAAAGTTGTTTATACGGCGATTCACGGAACGGGCGCAACGCTTGTTCCAAAGGCTTTGGAAAGAGCCGGCATAAAACATCTTATTACCGTTCCGGAGCAAATGATTGCGGACGGAAACTTTCCCACAGTTCGAGTACCGAATCCCGAAGAAAAAGATTGTTTTGACAAGGCAAAAGTTCTTGCCGAAAAAAACGGTTGCGACCTTATTATCGGTACAGACCCCGATGCCGACAGGGTGGGCGTACTTGTTAAAACAAAAAGCGGCGATTATTACAGCTTTAACGGCAACCAAATAGGCGCACTTCTTTGCGATTATATTATTAAATACAGACGTAAAAACGGAACGCTTCCGCAAAACGCTTGCGTTATTAAGTCCATTGTTTCTTCGGAACTTGCAAGAGCAATATGCGAAAAAAACGGCGTTGCGATGATAGATGTTCTTACGGGATTTAAATTTATCGGCGAAAAGATTAAGGAATACGAAAAAACGGGAGAACACACTTTTATTCTTGGATTTGAAGAAAGCTACGGTTATCTTGCGGGCACTTATGCAAGGGACAAGGACGCCGTTCTTGCGACTTTGCTTATTACGGAAATGGCTGCGGTTTATTCCAAAGAAGGCAAGAATCTTTATGATGTTCTTAACGATATTTTTGCGGAATATGGCGTTTTTCTTGAAAAGGTTGACAACATTGCAATGACAGGTCTTGACGGTCTTGAAAAAACAAAAAAACTTATGACCGACCTTCGAACCGCAAAACCCTCCGTCATAGGCGGTATAGACGTGAAATTTTTTGCCGATTATCTTAAAGACGAAAAAATTTGCGGCGATGAAGTGACAAAAACGGGACTTCCAAAATCCGACGTTGTTTATTTTGCGCTTGACGACGGCTCGACTGTTGTTGTGCGTCCTTCGGGAACAGAACCGAAAGTTAAGGTTTATTATCTTGTGAACGGCAAAAACACGGCGGAAGCGGAAAACAAGCTTAACAGTGTGAGAGAAGATTTTAAAAAACTTCTTGGAATAAATTAACAGAATCAATTCGAAAGTGAGATATGAAAATGGCAGATAACAAAAAGAAAGTTGAAAAAATCACCCCCAGAGACGTTGACTTCGGTCAATGGTATACCGACATTGTTAAAAACGCCGATTTGGTTGACTATTCCGGCGTTAAGGGCTGTATGATTATTCGTCCTTACGGTTGGGCGATTTGGGAAAACATTCAAAGCATATTGAACAAAATGTTTAAGGACACCGGGCATTGCAATATTTCCATGCCTATGTTCATTCCGGAAAGCTTGCTTAACAAAGAAAAAGAACACGTTGAGGGCTTTGCGCCGGAAGTTGCATGGGTTACGCACGGCGGCGAAGAAAAGCTTGCGGAAAGAATTTGCGTTCGTCCGACTTCCGAAACCGTTTTTTGCGAACATTATGCAAAAATTATTAAATCTTACAGAGATCTTCCCAAACTTTATAATCAATGGTGTAGCGTTGTTCGTTGGGAAAAAACCACAAGACCGTTTTTAAGAAGCCGCGAATTTCATTGGCAGGAAGGTCATACAATGCACGCAACTGCGCAGGACGCAATTGACGAAACCTTACGTATGCTGAACGTTTATGCGGATTTTTGCGAAAAATATCTTGCTATTCCCGTTATTAAGGGCAGAAAAACCGATAAGGAAAAATTTGCGGGTGCGGAAGATACATATACAATTGAGGCTCTTATGCACGACGGGCGTGCGTTGCAATCAGGAACGTCGCACTATTTCGGTAACGGATTTGCAAAGGCTTTTGATATTCAATATCTTGACAAGGACAACACTCTTAAATATTGCTATCAAACAAGCTGGGGAATGTCCACAAGAATTATCGGCGGTATTATAATGACTCACGGCGACGACAACGGACTTGTTTTGCCGCCGGCAATCGCACCGACGCAAATTGTTGTGGTTCCGGTGCAACAGCACAAGGAGGGCGTTCTTGAAGCGGCAATTTCGGTTTATGATTCTTTGAAAGATTCGTTCAGAGCGGAAATTGACGACAGAGACCAAAGCCCGGGATGGAAGTTTGCCGAGCACGAAATGCGAGGCGTGCCCGTGCGTTTGGAACTTGGCCCGAGAGATATTGAAGCAGGTGTTTGCGTACTTGTGCGCCGAGATAACGGAGAAAAAATTACCGCAAAACTTTCGGAACTTAACGATGTTCTTCCCAAGCTTTTTGACGATATTTCGAAAAATATGTATGAAACGGCGAAAGCTCGCAGAAACAGTATGACTTATACGGCGGAAAATATGGACGAGCTGTGCGAAATTGCGACAACAAAACCCGGATTCATAAAAACAAAATGGTGCGGCGAACTTGAATGCGAGCTTGCGCTGAAAGAAAAAGCCGACGTTACTTCGAGATGTATGCCTTTCAATGAAGATGAAGTTGGCGGCAAACTTAATGGCGATACGTGCGTTTGTTGCGGCAAAAAGGCAACAAAAACCATTCTTTGGGGTAAAGCTTATTAATAAACAAGCAATATAAAACGGTACCGTATGCGGCGGTACCGTTTTATTTTTTATTGCAAAGACATAGATTTTTTTGGGGTTAGGTTATGATGTTTGAATAGGCGGTTTTTACGCTTATTCCGTTTATTTTTCCGATTTTACCGGATAGCGCGGAAATTTCGTCCTGCGGTGCGTCGAGTGCGATGCTTATGATATTTATTCCTTTTTCACGGTACGGTATTCCCATTCTGCCTATAATAAATTCGCCGTATTCGTGAAGTAGGTTGTTAAGCGTTTCCGCAGACTCTTTGTTTTCGACTATTATTGCCATAACGGCGACTCTTTGAGCCGTTTTTGAAATTTCGTTCATATTGCGAATATTTTCCTTTCGTTGCGTTTTTGCCTTGTCTAAATTATTAATAATTATTATTTTTCGCTGTTGTTTTGACTTTTTGAAGATTTACTTTTAAAACTCAGCTTATTTTCTTTTCCTTCGAGGAGCCGTTGAATGTTGGTTCGGTGCAAAACTATGACAAAAGCGGCAATGAGGAATGCAAAAACTACGTCCAAGCCGCTTCCGCCTCGGCTTGCCATTGCATAGCAATATGTTATGAGCGGATAAACCGCCGCAGCTATTATTGAACCCAAAGATATATAACGCCAAATTGCAACCACCGCTATGAACACCGCAAATACAATGAGAAACACTTTGGGTTCAAGCATAAGTATGGTTATTGCGGAAGCAACAACGCCTTTTCCGCCTTTGAATCCATAGTATATGGGATAGACGTGCCCCAAAATTGCAAAGAAGCCTGCAACATAGCCGCCGTAATAAAGCGAACCGACAAGAAAGTTGGCAATGACAATTGCAAGAACAACTTTTAGTGCGTCGCCGATTATTGTTGCCGCCGCCGCGCCTTTTCCGTAAGTTCGGAGCATATTTGTTGTTCCGGCGTTGCCGCTGCCGTGAGTTCGGACATCGTCGTGATATATTAATTTTGAAATGATAATACCGAAATTAAGGCTTCCCAGCGAATAGGCTATGAGTGCGCAAAGCACATACATAGCTATATTTATGGCAATATGCATTGAGCCTTTGCCTATGTATTGCAGTATTCCCGCGGCATAAAGTTTTACTATTAAGGGATCGTTTTGAGATTTTTCTTCGTCGGTTTTTATTTCCGTATTAAGCATATTGGCGTTTTCGGAATTTTGTTGCGAATTATTTGTTCCGCCGACGTTTGCGTTTTTATCGGAATTACCGTTATTCGGTTTTGAAACGTATATTTCCGTGGGACCGTCTGCGCCGCCTATTATTCCGATTGCGTTTTTTTCCGTGGCGCACGAAGCCATGGACAGCACGGTTAACACCGTAAGCAGTGCGGCAACTGTTAAGCGAACGCCGTTAATTTTTAAGAATGCTTTTTTCATAACACAAATTCCTTTCCTACGGCTATATATTTGAATCGGTATCGCCTTTTTCTCGGATTATAAGTTTTATGGGCGTTCCCTCAAATCCAAAAGTTTCCCTAAGCTTGTTTTCGATATATCTTTGGTAAGAAAAATGAAACAGCTCGGCGTTGTTGCAAAAAATTACAAAAGTGGGAGCTTTTATGCCTGTTTGAGTCATATAATATATTTTTAGTCGTTTTCCCTTATCGGACGGAGGTTGCACACGAGTTATGGCGTCGTTAAGAACATCGTTGAGCATTCCCGTTGAAATTCTGGTGGAAGCCTGACCGTAAACATATTTTACAAGTTCGAAAATCCGTTCGATTCGTTGACCTGTTTTGGCGGAGATGAAAAGTACGGGAGCATATGTCATATAGGAAAGCTTTGCATATACGTCTTTTCGGAAAGCGTCCAAAGTTTTTCCGTCTTTTTCAACCAAATCCCACTTGTTAATGACAATTACGGAAGCTTTTCCGCTTTCGTGCGCTATTCCGGCAACTCGTTCGTCCTGCGATGTTACGCCTTGCGTGGCGTCAATCATAATAACGCAAACATCGCTTCTGTCAACAGCCATTTCGGCTCGCAAAACGCTGTATTTTTCGATTTTGTCTTCGATTTTTCCGCTTTTTCGGATTCCTGCGGTATCTATGAAAACAAAACTTCCGTTTTCGTTTTCTATTTTTGTATCGATGGCGTCTCTTGTTGTTCCCGCAATACTGGAAACAATCATTCTTTCTTCTCCCAAAATTTTGTTTACAAGAGAACTTTTTCCGGCGTTTGGCTTGCCTATTACGGCAACTTTTATTGAATCGTCGTCTTCGTCTTCAAAATCTTTTTGAGGGATAAGTTCGCTGATTTTTTCTAGTATATCGCCTGAGCCCGAACCGTGAACCGAAGAAAGGGCGATTGGATCGCCGAGTCCCAATTCGTAGAATTCGTAAAACTCTGCCGGCATTTTGCCGACTTTATCCATTTTATTGACGGCAAGAACAACGGGTTTTTTGCTTTTTCGGAGCATATTGGCAATTTCTTTATCGTCGGCGGTAACTCCGGCGTGAAAATCCGTCATAAAAATTATTGCGTCGGCACTGTCCACGGCAATTTGAGCCTGCGTTTTTATATGCGACATAATAATATCTTCGGTTGCAGGCTCAATACCGCCGGTATCTATTATCATATATTTTCTACCCGCCCATTCCGTTTCAAAGTATATTCTGTCACGAGTAACCCCGGGCGTATCTTCCACAATGGAAATTCTTTTACCGGCAAGTTTGTTAAAAAAAGTGCTTTTTCCGACATTCGGTCTTCCGACGATGGCAATAATGGGTTTCGACATTTTCCGACCTCCTTAACTGTATACATATAATTCAATTTTATTTTACCGCAATTTTAAAAAAAACAATAGCTGTATTTTGCAAATATATTTAAAGCAAATTTTAAATTACGGTCAAAAGCGATAAATAACCGTTATATTCCGAGCAAGTTGCGCACGAAAGTGTGACCGTCGTTTTCGCTTGGTGTGACAATGACACCGAGTTTTTCCGATAATTCTCCGATGCTCATATCGTCCAAAAACAAATCTTTTTCGTATCTCAGTGTACACTCGGGAATAAAGAGTTCTTCGCCGAGCTCTTTGTTTTCAAGTGCCGCCAACATATCCGTTCCCGTAAGCAGTCCGGCAACCGTAACCGAACCTCCGAAAAAATTGTTTTTAGCTTTATATACGTTACAAGTCAACAACGGATATTGCAAACATACCTTTTCCGCGCTTCTTTTTATGAAATCGAACGCCGCCTCGCCTGTTACAATCGAAACGTTTCGCTTACGTGAAAGTGTGAATTCTTCCTCCGAAAGCTCTTCAAGTTCGTCCGCAACTTCGTCTTCCATGGAACGAATCATTCCGACTCCGTTTTCAATTTGCGGATATTCTTCATAATATTCGTATTCGGGAATGGGTAGATTTGCGTTTAGGTACCATTCGTCGGAGGCGTATACCAAGCGAACACCGATTTTTTCAAGATTTTTCCGTCCCTGTTCGTTGATGATGTTTATGACTTCTTTGCTATCGTTTTTTTGGAAAGCTTCGAGCGGGCAAAGACCTTTTCGGTATGCCGTAAGTCCTGCGGGGACGACGGCTATACTTTCCACGTACGGATAAAATGCCGATAAATCGGCAAGAGTTTTTTCAAGTTCCGTGCCGTCGTTCATTCCCTTACACAAAACGATCTGACAATTCATCATAATTTCGCCGTTACGAAATTTTTCCAAGTATTTCAGCGATGTGCCTGCGTTTGGGTTCTTCATCATTTTCACTCGCAGTTCGGGGTTGGTGGTGTGAACGGAAATATTTACCGGTGAAATTCGCATTTTTATGATTCTGTCCACTTCTTCGTCGGTTAAATTGGTAAGGGTAACATAGTTTCCGAAGAAAAAAGAAAGTCGGGAATCGTCGTCTTTAAAATAAATGCTTTCCCTCATTCCTTTTGGGTTTTGGTCAATAAAACAAAAGACGCATTTATTTTTGCACGAATGTTTTTTATCCATTAAATATGTTTCGAATTCAAGACCTATATCTTCATATTCGTCTTTCTTTTTTATTTCAAACAACAGTTTTTCGCCGTTGCGGCAAACTTCCACGGTTATATGCTTTTCCATAATATAAAATCTGTAATCAAGCACATCGGCAATGACGTTACCGCAAACAGATATAAGCAAATCGCCAACTTTTATACCCGCCTTTTCGGCGTAGGAATTTTTGTTTACCTGAGTGATTTTTACCATAAATTCGGTTTCCTCCGTAATTAGCTGAAAAATAAGAGAAGGAAACAGGTATTACCGCTCCTTCTCATATTTCTCAATAATCAATTTCCGATTTTCGCGGATAACCGATTAAGCCTGAAAGCAGCTTTTTTAATCGGCTTACGCTTCCTTTGCTTCTTCCGTTACGGGAGCGGGTTCGGGCTTGGAATAATCCTTGCCTGCATATGTTCCGCAATTTTTGCAAACTCTGTGAGAAAGAACAAATTCTCCGCACTTGGGGCATTTGGTGATGCCGGGAACGGCTATCTTCCACACGTTATTACGTCTTTTATCTCTTCTTGCTTTGGAAACTCTTCTCTTCGGTACTGCCATTTTTATGACCTCCTATATCATTGTAATAGATTTTAAATTAAGCTTAATCGAATTTAAGGTTTTTTAAAACCGCAAGCCTGGGATCAATTTCTTTTGTTTCGCAATCGCATTTGCCGTCGTTCAAATTTTTTCCACACCGACCGCAAAGTCCCAAACAATTTTCGTTGCACAAAAAGCGCATTGGGAAATTAAGCAAAAACAAAGCTCTTGCCGACTCGACAACATCGACCGAACCGTCCTGCACGGACATATAATCTTCGCTGTCTTCGCTTACTTTTGTTTCGGTGAGACCGTAAACCTTAACATATTCAAGCTTTTCGTTTACAGGTTCAAGGCATCTGGCACACGCCGTTGAAATATCCGCACTTACCGTTAATGCAAACTCCGTATATCCTTCGGTTTTATCCGAGCCTTCCGCAAGCCTTGTTACCTTGCCGTTCACATGAACCGGGGTATTAAAAGTTACATCGCTGAACCCGTAATTTTCCTGCGGCAAATTAAATTCAAATTCAATTTCTTTTGTTTCGCCGTTATAAACGGACCGCACATCAATTTTTCCGTCTTTAATTATTGCTTTCATAGCACGTAATGGGAGCCGTAATTAAGAAGCGAATTACTGTTTGCCGGTAAGCTTTGCAATTTCCTCGGCAAAGTTTTCTTCTCTCTTTTGAAGTCCTTCGCCTTTTTTATAGATTACAAAGTTTTTAACCGTAAGTTCAACGCCGGCTTCTTTTGCCGCAGATGCGACATATTTTTCAACGTTCATGGACTCGTCCTTAACGTATTCCTGTTCAAGCAAGCAAACCTTGGAATAGAACTTACCGATCTTGCCGGTAACCATTTTTTCAAGGATATTTTCCGTTTTCTTTGCGTTTGCGGGATCGTTCTTCATTTGTTCAAGGATAATACCTTTTTCTTCTTCAACAACATTTGCGGGAACATCGTCTCTTGTGAGATAATCGGGTTCCATTGCCGCAATTTGCAAAGCAACGTTCTTAAGAATCGTGTGAACGTCGTCGTTATCGGAAGAAGTATTGCCCGTAACAATAACGCCTATTGTACCGCCGCCGTGAACATAGGAGCTGGAAATGCCGTCGACAACCACAAAACGTCTGATTGTAAGTTTTTCGCCGATTGTAAATATTTTTTCTTTAAGAACCTCGTCAACGGTTCTGTCTTCTCCCGTAAATTTTGCGGCAAGAAGAGCGTCAACGTCGTTAACTCCGGTTTCGATAATTGTTTTTAGAAGTCCGCCTACGAACTCTTGGAAAGAAGCGTTCTTTGCAACAAAGTCCGTTTCTGAGTTAACTTCAATCATTGCTGTTTTTGTACCTTCGGAGTAAATGGAAACAATTCCCTCCGCAGCGATTCTGGAAGCCTTTTTATCCGCAACAGCCATACCTTTTTCACGAAGAATTTTAATAGCTTCGTCCATATCTCCGTTTGCTTCCGTAAGAGCTTTTTTGCACTCCATCATACCGATACCGGTTTTTGCGCGGAGCTCCGCAACGTCTTTAGCCGTAATTGCCATAATATATATCCTCCTGTACTCTTAACTAAAAATTCAATGGGTACCGACGAATTATTCCGCGTCGGCTTGCGCTTCTTCGGCAACGTCTTCAGCTTCAACCTGTTCGCCCTGTCTTCCTTCAAGAACAGCGTCCGCCATAACGGAAAGGATAAGCTTAATACCGCGAATTGCGTCGTCGTTGCCCGGAATTACATAGTCAACTTCGTCAGGGTCGCAGTTCGTATCGACAATAGCAACAACCGGAATACCAAGCTTCTTTGCTTCCGCAACGGCATTCTTTTCTTTTTTGGGGTCAACAATAAACATAGCGGAAGGAATTTCTTTCATGTTTTTGATACCGCCAAGATTTCTTTCAAGGTCGTTAATTTCTTTTACAAGAGAAATAACTTCTTTTTTGGGAAGAAGATCAAACGTTCCGTCGTCTTCCATTTGATGAAGCTTGTTAAGTCTTGCAATACTTTTTTGAATTGTTTTAAAGTTTGTAAGCATACCGCCGAGCCATCTTACGTTTACAAAGTTTACGCCGGCTCTTTCGGCTTCTTCTTTAATAGCGTCGGACGCCTGTTTTTTTGTTCCGACAAAAAGGATATTACCGCCTTCGGCAGCCGTTTCTTGAACGAACTTATAAGCTTCTTCAAGCTTTTTAACGGTTTTTTGAAGGTCGATAATGTAAACGCCGTTTCTTTCGGTGAAGATATATTCCGCCATTTTGGGGTTCCATCTTCTTGTGTGATGACCGAAATGCACTCCCGCTTCGAGGAGCTGTTTCATGGATACTACTGACATATTATGTCCTCCTTGGGTTTTACCCTCCACACCGCTTTGATTTTACGGAAGAAAAGCACCTGCGCGCCACCCTTTCCGCATACGATGTGTGTGTGTTATGTAAGCGTTTCCGAACACTCACCGTACTATTATAACATATACATAATAAAAAATCAATGCAAGTTTGCTTTTTTTACATTTTTTTAACATTTAAAAGCGGATTTGCAAAAAAGCAACGCCCCATTTGCACATCTCAGTACCAAATTTTTTCACCGTAATCCACGGTAAGACGCTTATTCGTATCCTTCACATTCGGCGCGTCGTTTTCCGAACATTCTCTTTGGCAAGCTTCGCAATAAAGACATATCTCCCACATTTCAAGAATCTGATCCGATTCAAGTT
This sequence comes from uncultured Oscillospiraceae bacterium, assembly GCA_964544455.1. Taxonomy (GTDB): domain Bacteria; phylum Bacillota; class Clostridia; order Oscillospirales; family CAG-382; genus SIG622. The sequence continues at coordinate 242 of CAZJCI010000056.1, read as the reverse complement.
CGCAATCCGTAAATATCAGCCCGAGCCTTCGGAGGTGTGTAAAACAGTTTTGCATACGCACACAAACGGTGTGCGTATGCATTCTTTTACATCAGGTATAAAAAACGATAACTTTGGCTCATTGCGATCAGCGGGCGGTCGTTTTTTCGCTATTCGGCTGTTGTATTCGGTTCGGCAAAGGGCAATTCATTCAGCCTCTATTGAATAATCGATAGCTACTTTTTTTACACTCGGCACAATGA
>CAZJCI010000055.1:0-12012 GCA_964544455.1 uncultured Oscillospiraceae bacterium | reverse complement strand
ATGCTTGCGAAACTAAAAACAGACGACATAATGAAAGTCATAGCGGCGTTCCCCGATTTTTACCACGCCAAAAAAGAATACCATGAATCCGCAACCACGCCAAATCCCCAAGGCGTGTACAGAGCCGATTCGTTCGACGAATACGGAGATATAATCTACCCCCGCCCCTATAATTCAATGCTTTTAATGTACGACGAAAACAAACCCGTCAACCTTTCGTCAAGCTTAATAACCGATGAATTCGCCGATTATCTAAACGAATACGCAAAAAAAGCAAAGCAAAAGGGCGCAAGCGTATATTTCAGCTTTCCGCCGATAAACAAAGCCGCTCTCACGGATACTTCCACCGAAGAAAGCATATACGATTTTTATATAAACCTTTGCCAAAAGCTGAATTTCGAAGTAATAAGCAACATAAACGATTATATCCTCGATAAAGAATATTTTTACGATACAAACTATCACCTAAACGATACGGGAACGGAATACAGAACGTCGCTTCTATCCGCCGACATAATGCGAGCAACCGGCAATACCGCACAAAACCTTTCTCTTACCTACCCCATTGCGCCGGTTCGCCCCGCCGATTATTTCGGCTTTAACGTCAACGACGATACAACCGGATATTTCCAATACGCCACGGAAGAACTAAACGGCCAAACCGTAGCAATTCTTACGGGACTAACCGAAAAAGGTGCGCAAAAATATCTTTTGGAACTCCCCGTTTCACATAACGGACTTCCCGTAGTGGCAATCGAAAAAGACGCTTTTTCAAGCAGTACCGTTCTCGAAAGAGTTTTCATAGGCGATAATTCAAACATAACCTCATTCCGAGACGGAGCTTTCGATAATTGCCCCACGCTGAAAAGCGTTGAACTCACCGTTCATCCCACGCAAATAAAAGCTTCCCCAAAAGTATTCGGCGAAACCGCCTCGCAGGTAATGTTTTACGTAACCAAAGAACTTTATTCCGAATACGTTTCGGATTACGAATGGGGTTCTCATTTCGAAAGAATCACGCTAATGTAATATAAAAGTAAAGGAAAAAATTATGCGAATAGTTGTAAAAGTAGGAACTTCCACCCTCGCTCACGCCGGCGGAAGAATGAACATAAGAAGAATCGAAAAACTCTGCAAAGTCCTGTCCGATTTAAAAAACGCAGGAAACGAAGTTGTTTTGGTTTCGTCGGGAGCCATAGGAATGGGCGTAGGAAAACTCTCCCTCGGAGCAAAACCCAACGATATTCCCACCAAACAGGCGGCGGCGGCAGTCGGACAGTGCGAACTGATGTATACATACGATAAACTCTTCACGGAATACAATCACACCGTAGCGCAGGTACTGCTTGTAAAAAGCGATATAGATAACGAACACCGCAGGAAAAATTTTCACAACACAATGTCAAGATTGCTGGAACTCGGCGCACTGCCCATCATCAACGAAAACGACACCGTTTCCACCGAAGAAATCGTCATCGGCGATAACGATACCCTCTCCGCAATTGTCGCAGTGGAAACCAATGCCGATTTGTTGGTATTGCTTTCCGACATCGACGGTCTTTATACCGCCGATCCCCACAAAAACAGCAACGCCAAACTAATCCAAGAAGTGTTTCAAATTACCCCCGAAATTCTTGCGCTTGCAGGCGGCGCAGGCTCAAATCTCGGAACCGGCGGAATGGAAACAAAACTGCGCGCCGCCCAAACCGCAACCTCGGCGGGAACGGATATGATAATAGCAAACGGCGAAAACCCCGAAATACTCTATAATATCGTCGACGGCGTCCCGTTCGGCACAAAATTTTACAGTAATAAAGGAAAAAAATAATATGACAACGCTCGAAATAATGCAACAGGCAAAAGAAGCCAAAAAACAAGCCGCATTGCTCACCGAAGAATCAAAAAATCTCGCGCTCCAAGCAATGGCACGGCAACTTGTTTCAAATACGCAAGAAATACTCGCCGCAAACAAAACTGATATTCAAAACGCAAAAGCAAAAATTTCCGAAGTTATGGTAGACCGCCTCACCCTTACTCAAGCAAGAATCCAAGCAATGGCAAACGGTCTTTCCTCGCTTGTCGCGCTCCCCGACCCTTGCGGAAAAATCCTTTCGGAATACAACAGAGACGACGGACTCAAAATCCAAAAAATTTCCGTTCCGCTGGGCGTAATCGCAATAATCTATGAATCTCGCCCCAACGTAACAAGCGACGCCGCCGCCCTTTGCATAAAATCGGGAAACGTGTGTATTCTGCGTTCCGGCAAAGAAGCCTATAACAGCTCAAAAGCAATCGTCAATGCGTTGAAATCGGGACTTGAAAACGTCGGACTTTCTCCGAATTTAATATCCCTGATTGACGATACCACCCGCCAAAGCGCCGCGGAACTTATGGCCGGAACAGGCTATATCGACTTGCTAATTCCCCGAGGAGGAGCGGGACTCATAAAAGCCTGCACCGAAAACGCCAAAGTCCCCTGCATTCAAACCGGAACGGGCATATGCCACATTTATATTGATAAAGACGCCGACGTCGAAAAAGCGATAAAAATTCTCCATAACGCCAAAACAAGCCGCCCCTCGGTTTGCAACGCCGCCGAAGTTTGTCTCATACACAGCGAAACAGCCCAAACAATTCTTCCCAAAATAAAAACCGCTCTTTGCGACCAACGAGCCGCAAAAGGCGAAATTCCCGTCGAACTCAAACTTTGCCCCGAATCGCAAAAAATAATCGACGGCACCCCGGCGACAGAAAACGACTTCAACACGGAATTTTTGGATTATATCCTCGCAATAAAAATCGTAAATAACGTAAATCAGGCAATAAATCACATATCAACCCATTCCACAGGTCACAGCGAAGCAATAATCACGGAAAATCCTCAAACCGCCGAAATTTTCACAAAAGCGGTGGACAGCGCCGCCGTTTACGTCAACGCTTCAACGCGCTTTACCGACGGCGGAGAATTCGGACTCGGTTGCGAAATGGGAATATCCACGCAAAAACTCCACGCAAGAGGTCCCATGGGGCTTGCGGAACTCAATACATATAAATACGTTATTCAAGGAAAAGGAAACATAAGATAATCCCACAATTGCGAAAGTCGCCCAACGGCTTTCGCAATTTTCACATTCCAAACGGTGTTTTAAAAAAATTAATGCTATCTTTACCGCAAATTTATTGTTTTTTTTCGCGACGAAAGCTATAATATAAGTTATTATGAGGAAGTGTTTATTTTTTAATCGGAAAGGATGATCGATGTTATTATGGATACGGCTTCTCTTCTTTTGGGCATAGACATCGGCTCCACCACCGCCAAGGTGGTTCTGCTCGATAACGGTAAAATCATATACGAAAAATACGAACGTCACTATTCAAAAGTCCGCGAAAAAACAGCGGAAATGCTTTCCGCACTCAAACCCGCTCTAAACGATAAAGAGTTTAAGGTTGCCGTTTCCGGTTCGGCGGGAATGGGGCTTGCTCAAAGCGCAAACCTCCCGTTCGCACAGGAGGTTTTTGTTGTCGGCGAAGTTATCCGCTCCAAAGAACCGGATACCTCCGTTGTAATAGAGCTCGGCGGCGAAGACGCAAAAATCATATTTTTCGACGGAGCACCCGACGAAAGAATGAACGGCTCGTGCGCCGGCGGAACAGGCGCATTCATCGACCAAATGGCAACCCTCCTTTGCATGACAAACGACGAAATGGACGCCGCAAGCCTAAAACATCAAAAACTATACCCCATAGCCTCACGGTGCGGCGTGTTTGCAAAAACGGATATACAACCGCTCCTAAATCAGGGCGCAAGCAAAGCCGACGTTGCCGCAAGCATCTATCAAGCCGTTGTCAACCAAACAATCGGCGGTCTTGCCCAAGGCAGAAAAATCAAAGGAAAGGTTATGTTCCTCGGCGGACCTCTTTATTATTGCAAAGGCTTACGCCAAAGATTCACGGAAACGCTCGGGCTTTCAGCCGAAAACGCAATTTTTCCGGAATATTCAATCTACGCAGTTGCGCTCGGAACAGCTCTCTATGCTCAAAAAACAGGACTGTCCGCCAATATCGAAACCCTCATTTCGTCAATTCAAAACGCAAAATCCGCAACGTCCGGCACAAACCTGCTCCCCCCGCTTTTTCAAAACGAAAACGATTACGCCGAATTTGCTCAACGCCATGCCAAAGCAAGCGTAAAATCCAAAAATATAGCCGATTATTCCGGTAACGCATACCTCGGAATAGATTGCGGAAGCACAACAACAAAACTCGTCCTGCTTTCGGAAAACAACGAAATCATCTATTCATACTATGCCTCCAATCAAGGCAACCCCGTCGAAGTTGTACGAAGCGAACTCGAAAAAATATATAACCTTTGTCAAAACAAAATTTCAATTGTCGGCAGCGCAGTCACCGGCTACGGCGAAGAACTCATTAAAAATTCGTTCGGCTGCGATATAGGCATAGTGGAAACCGTCGCTCACTATAAAGCGGCAAAATATTTCTGCCCCAACGTCGATTTCATTCTCGATATTGGCGGTCAGGATATAAAATGCTTTAAAATAAAAAACGGAGCCATCGACAGCATTATGCTTAACGAAGCTTGCTCCTCCGGGTGCGGCTCGTTTTTGGAAACATTTGCAAAAGCAATGGGCTACGGAATTGCCGATTTCGCCCAAAAAGGATTATACGGAAAACACCCCGTAAACCTCGGCTCCCGTTGCACGGTGTTTATGAATTCATCGGTAAAACAGGCGCAAAAAGACGGCGCGGGCGTAGAGGACATCTCCGCCGGACTTTCCGTAAGCGTTGTAAAAAACGCAATATATAAAGTAATAAGAGCCGCCAACGCCGACGAACTCGGAAACAACATCGTGGTTCAGGGCGGAACTTTCCTCAACGACGCCGTGTTGCGAGCTTTCGAACTTGAATTGGGCAAAAACGTAATTCGCCCCAACATTTCGGGACTTATGGGCGCATACGGAGCCGCGCTATGTTCCAAAAAATGCAAAAGCTCAACGCTCATAACCCCGCAGGAGCTTGCAAATTTCAAACATTCGTCAAAATCCGTAAATTGCAAAGGTTGTACCAATAATTGCCTGCTCACCGTAAATACGTTCGGCAACGGCAAAAAATTCATCTCGGGCAACCGATGCGAAAAAGGTCTGGGACTTCAAAACGCCCCAAATCAAAACGTCCCCAACCTTTACGAATATAAGAGGAATTTGCTTCTTTCAATGCAAGGCGGCAAAAATATCCGAGGAAAAATCGGCTTCCCGCTTGCATTGGGAATGTATGAACTGCTCCCGCTTTGGTACGGAATTTTCACGGAACTCGGATTTCAAGTGGTTCTGTCCGATATGTCCACAAGACGTACCTACGAAAAAGGACAGCTTTCCATTCCGTCCGACACCGTGTGTTATCCCGCCAAGCTTATGCACGGTCACATTGCCCAACTGTTGGAACAAAACGTAGACGCCGTATTCTATCCCTGCCTTTCCTATAACATAGACGAAAAAACTTCCGATAACCACTACAACTGCCCCATTGTGGCATATTATTCCGAACTTCTTTCAGGTAACGTGGAAGAACTTGCAAACACAAAATTTTTATATCCCTATCTCAACATAAACAGCAAACAAGAACTTGCAAAAGAACTTGCAAACTACCTATCAAAACGTTTCGGAAAAATAACCGTCAAAGAAACCCGCAAAGCGGTGGAAGTAGGTTTTCAAAAATATAACGCCTATATGCAAAGCGTAAAGGAACAAGGCAAGCTTGCGCTGGACTACGCCGAAAAGAACGGAAAGCGAGTTATGATTCTTGCCGGACGCCCCTATCACATAGATTCGGAAATATGCCACGGCATCGACGAACTTGCAAAAAGCCTCGGATTCGTTGTTGTCAGCGAAGACAGCGTTTTCCATTTGGTGCCGCCCGTCAAAGTAAACGTCCTTAATCAGTGGACATACCACGCAAGACTTTACCGCGCCGCCGCTTTCGCCTCGTCGCGCCAAAACACGGAGCTTGTTCAGCTTGTATCTTTCGGATGCGGAGTCGACGCAATAACCACCGACGAAGTCCGCTCTCTCCTTGAAGAAAAAGGAAAATACTACACGCAAATAAAAATAGACGAAATCACCAACCTCGGCGCGGTAAAAATAAGACTGCGCAGTCTTATAGGCGCAATCGAAGAAAAAAATGCAAAAGGAGGCAACAACCGATGACGGATAATTTTGTGGAATTTACGGAAGAAATGAAAAAAGAATATACCATTCTTGTTCCCAATATGCTTCCCATGCATTTCAAACTCATAATGCGAGTTCTGAAAAATTACGGCTATAATATGGAATTGTTGGAAACGGAAGGCAAACACCTTGCCGAAAAAGGACTACGCTACGTACATAACGACACCTGCTATCCCGCAATTCTCGTCATAGGTCAGTTTCTCGACGCAATCGAAAGCGGAAAATACGATCCTCACAAAGTCGCGCTTATTCTTTTTCAAACGGGAGGCGGTTGCCGCGCTTCAAACTATGTTTCGTTGTTGCGCAAAGCTCTTGCAAAAGCGGGCTACGGCTATGTGCCCGTAATAGCGTTCAGCCTTGGCGGCATCGAAAAACATTCCGGTTGGAAAATAACAATTCCAATGTATCACAAGCTTTTTTATGCGCTTATGTACGCCGACCTTATGATGAACCTTCAAAATCAGTGCAAAGTTCACGAAAAGCATAAAGGCGAAACGGATTTGGTATGCGAAAAATGGCTTGCCAAGCTCACAAGCGGCAAAGACGCCGTGGGAAGCGTAAAATATAAAAAAGTATGCGAAAACTACCGAGATATAATAAAAGATTTCGCCGCCGTGGAAAGAACCGATACCCCAACCGTAAAAGTAGGCATAGTCGGAGAAATATTCGTAAAATATTCACCTCTCGGCAACAATAACCTTGCGGATTTTTTAATAAAAAACGGAGCCGAACCCGTAATTCCCGGCTTTATAGATTTTTTGCTGTATTGCATCTACAACGTAATTCTCGATAAAAAGCTTTACGGATTCAGTTCCCCCATCTACGCCGTATACGGCATATTTTATAAATTTCTCCTGCGCAAGCAAAAAGACCTCATAAACATAATAAAAGAATCCGGCTCATTCCAAGCCCCCACCCCGTTCGATGAAACGCTTACCCTAGCCAAAGGCATAATCAGCTTCGGCGCAAAAATGGGCGAAGGCTGGCTTCTCACCTCCGAAATGATAGAACTTTACAACAGCGGCGCAACCAACATAGTTTGCACACAGCCGTTCGGATGCTTGCCAAACCACATATGCGGCAAAGGAATGATGAAGCCTTTAAAAGAAAAGTACCCAAATATTAACATTGTAGCAATAGATTACGACGCCGGAGCAACCGCCGTAAATCAGGAAAACAGAATACGTCTTATGCTTTCAAACGCAAAAACGCAAAAACAAGAGTTGAACACTGAACAAACGCCTGAAAATTTGCAATCCGCAAACGTTTGATTCAAAGAAAGGGACCATAAATGTCATTCAAATATAAAGATATAACCGTCGAAGAAGCAACAATAAAAATAGGCATAAAGAATCCCCTAAAATTTCTTCACGTAACCGACAGCCACATCGCATATTGCGATGAAAACGCCCCCAACCAACGTTGGAAAGATTTCGGAGTCACTCCGCAAAGCTCGGAAATATATTTTAATCAAGCCGCAGACTATTGCCGAGAAAACAATATCTTTATGCTGAATACCGGCGATGCTGTAGATTTTCTTTCCAATGCAAATTTTGATTTCCTCGATAACTCCTTCCAAGGACTCGATTATATCTACGCCGCAGGAAACCACGATTTTTGCCATTGCGTCGGCGACGCAACGGAAAATAAGCCCTACAAAGAACGAAATATAAAAAAGGTCGCTCCCCACATAAAAAGCAACCTTTATTTCGATTCAAAAACAATAAACGGCATAAACTTCATCACTCTTGACGACAGCTATTATGCCATTTCCGATTTTCAAATACAAATGCTGAAAGCGGAAGCGGCAAAAGGACTTCCCATAATTCTCGCCATGCACGTTCCGCTTTATGTTCCGCAACTTGCGCAAAGAAACCTTTCCAAAGACGGTTGCACATATCTGATAAATCCCCCCACGGAAATTGTGGAAAAATTCAAAGAACCATACAGACGTTTTCAGCAAGAAGCCGACGAAGAAACCGTTCGCGCGGTCGATTACATAATAAATGAGCCGCTAATAAAAGCCGTAATTGCAGGTCACACGCACGAACTTCACGACGAAGCCCTTAAAAACGGAGTTATGCAATACGTCGGCGAAGCGGGCTATAAAGGAGCCGCACGACTTTTCACGGTAATTTAACTCACATAAGCGAAAAACCTTGCTTGCCCTTTATGCCGACAGCGGTTCCCAAAACGTATTTTTCCCCGGTAATAATATTCGTATATTCTTTTTCGGGAATATTCGGAACAAACGTCATATCGGTTCTTGGGAAAAACGAAACAATTCTGTTATCGGCAAAAACGGCACATTCTTCCGGCGCATAAAAGCGCACGCCGCAAAGTTCCGTTATTTTTCTCAATTCCGAAACGCTCAAACCGTGCTTGGAAATCATATAATCCCCCAAAGAATTAACCGCACACACCGTATTTCCGTCAACGTCTCGAATAATCGAACGGATTTTCGGCGTTTCTTTAACATAAAATTCGGGATATTCTCCGTTTTCGGAGTCAATCAATTCAAAATCCGTCGCTCCGTCGGATTTTCCGCAAAAGATAATATGAGTCTTTTGCGGAATTTTTTTGCGCAAATTCGCAATCAAATTTTCCCCACGCTTTTTTATGTTTTCACAACTGCCGTATTTTTTTATGCCCAATTATAAAAATGCCGTTGATTCGCAATTCCGTAATCGCCGAATCTCCCGCTTTGTCGTCCCCACAGCATACTCTCGCCACACGCGCCGTAGCATATGTGATAAGCCAAAATTTTTTCACCGTATTTTGAATTTTCAAGACGAACCACAAAACGCCTTAAAGCCTCTCCGGCGTCCTCCAACCATTTTTGCGACGAAAAACTCTGGTTTGAAATCACCCCGCCCGCTGTGCAATATGCAGGTGTGAATTCTCACGCCGACTTCGGAAAAATTGTCGTGAATTTTAAGCTGATATGAAAAATCCGAATCAAAAACAAGCGGGACATCAAAGTCCCGCCCAAAAACTATTTTATCATAAATATTATCGGAATGGTCACGCAAGACAGCAAATGCGAAATAATCGCCATTCCCGCCGCATAGGAAGAATCCATTCCGTATGCGCTCGGAATAACAATGGTATTAAGCCCCAACGGCATCGAAAGCGCACAAACCGCACACAAATACATAACGTCGCCAAGCGGCAAAAATTTTGCAACAAAAATAAAAGCAAGCGGCAACGCAACCAATCTTATTATCGAAATTAAATAAATATTCAAGTTTGAAAACGTCTTTTTTAAGTTTATGGAAGAAACCGTAATCCCCGTAAGAAGCATAGCTATGGGCGACATACAGTCCCCCGCCGTTTCCACAACGGAAGAAAGCCAACTCGGAATTGTTTTTCCTATTCCCGAAAGCCCCAAAAACATTCCAATAAGCATACAAACAAACATAGGATTCACAAAAGATTTAAGCCTCGAAGCCAACTTGCCCTTATTAACGTCGGAATTTTTCGGAATAAGCAAAACAGGCACGCCCCAAAGATAAATAAGCGTCCAAAACGGCAATGTAAAAATAAGATAATCCACAAAATATTTCGGAAAAACAGCCATCACCACCGCATTTCCCATATATCCGAAATTAGGAAAAGCAAGTCCGTATGTATATATTTTCCTAATAAACTCGTCTTTGTTGCAAACTCTCGCAATAATCACCGCCAAAACCGCAGTAACAAGCACAAGCGCCGAAGAAAAAAGCAACAGTTTCCACGCATATGTAATTTTTTCCTTTGTAAATCCGCTCATAAAAGTTCCCAAAACAAGTGCGGGAATAAAAACATAATTTTCAAGCTTTGCAAGTGCCGCCGCCGAATTTTCGGGAATAAACTTAAACTTTGCAATTATAAATCCCAAAATTATAAAAGTAAACAAAAACGCCATCTGACTCAGCGTAGAATAAAAAATTTGCATATAAAAAACCTCAACTAAAAATCACTCTTTTTTACCGTTAAGAATATCGGCAAGAACAGGCTCTATCACGTTTGCCATACGGTAAAACCCAAGGTCGTTTGGGTGACATCTGTCAATCGTGCAAAGATATCGCTCTTCTTTTCCGAAAAAGCTTTCTCCGTCTATAAAATAAACGTTCTTGTCGCCAGCTTTTTTTGCGTTTTCAAACGTATTTTTAATTATTTCCCGCCTTTTGCAAGCGTTTTGGTCATAATCAAAATCCGGCTTTGTCAATATAATTATCGGAAGATTCGGATTTTTTTCCCTGATTCTTCGGAAAAACGGCTCATGCGTTGCGGCAAGATGTTCGGGATTCGGCGCATTATAGTCATAATCATAAACAAAAACCGACATGGGAAACGTGTTAATATAATCCGCCATTTCAAGCTCTCCCAACGCCGAACCCGAAAATCCCAAATTATAAAAATCAAAATCCAAACGGTTGGAAAGTAATGCGTTATATGCGTTTGTCGGCCGTGTGCAACAGCCGCCCTCCGTAATGGACGAACCGTAAAAAACAACGTTTTGGTGCTTATACGGAGTCGGAGCTTCCACAACAGCTTCATCGTCCACAAAAATTTCAACGTTTTCCACAATTTCGTTTCTGGGAAGAAAAATCGTTATATCTTCAAGAACTTCGCTTTTGCAAAAAGTTTTTTCAAACGTTTTGGTATTATAATCCGGCGGATTAATCAACGCCGCAAATTGCGGATTTTTCCTATCGCCAACCAAAACGTTTGCGCTCTGGCAAGAATAAATCGACATTCCAATATCCACACCAAAGGTTTTTAAAGTAATTTTCACCCCAACGTTTTTTGAATTTGTGCGAAACCCAATCCTTGCTCCGGGGCAACGTCTTCCCAAAAATTCAAGGCGAGGAAGCTTTTTTCTTAAATTTTCCGGAACTCTTTCCCAAAGTCCCGTTTCTTCATAAAACGGCACGCCGAAAATTTTCAGCGGTTTTTCGTTCATATTATATGTTTTCACGCAAATTACCTCCGAATTTAATTTTTTCGGTATTATTATACTACAATTTTAAATGCCTGTCAAGCATAAACAACAAGCAAAACATCATATTTCCGCACAAAAGCAACTTAAAATTGTGATTTCCCACAAAATTGTCGCAAAAAGTATTGATTTTTTAACCGTTATGTGATATTATGTATTCGGAACAGTTTTAATTTCCGCTTTCAAAATATAAAATCATTTTCCCCAACAACATAATACTGCGCTTTAATAATGTTTACAATTTATTAACTATATATATTATGTTAAACTAAAAAAGTTCAATCCCACAAGCAAACGCTTTTAAAAAGTACGTTTTGGGAACAAAAAGTTCCCGAAATATATAAAAAAACACAAAAAAGGAGTAAAAAAATGAAAAAAACACTGTCACTCATTCTATCCGTGTTAATGACTGCAAATTTGTCGTTTTTTGCGTCATTTTCGGCATTTGCGGAAAACACCGACAACACCGAAATTTCTTCCATCGAAACCCCGCCCCAAAAGCTGTGGGGAATTGTTGAAGGAAAAACAATAAGCGCACCCGAATCGGTTGCAACTCAAACAAATATCGAAAATCTCGGTTTAACGCCGGTTTGGCAAGGCGCAGACGGTTTTGAATTCGGGCAAAAAGCCCAAGGCGGCCAAGTTATTGCCTATACGGCAACCTACACAGCCCCGGAAGGCTATTCGTTCGCTTCATCGCTGAAAAATTCCTACGAAAACACAACCGTTTCGGAAGACGGAAAAACATTAACCTTTAAGCTTTATTCCTACGTAATTCCATCCGAC
>CAZJCI010000054.1:0-12036 GCA_964544455.1 uncultured Oscillospiraceae bacterium | reverse complement strand
CGAAATTACGGTTGCATCCGCGTTGGCGGTGGGAGCACCGAACATTTCAACACCGAATTGATAAAATTCACGCGATCTACCAGCCTGCGGTTTTTCATATCTGAAAAAATTCGATATATAATAAAGTCGTAACGGCATAGGCTCGTTGTGAAGACCGTTTTCGATAACGCTTCTGACAACGCAAGCTGTTCCTTCGGGACGCAAACAAAGCTCGTTTCCATCTCTGTCCGGCAGAGTAAACATTTCTTTTTGAACAATATCAGTCGTTGAACCGACGCCACGCTTAAAAAGCGCACCGGACTCAAACGTGGGAAAACGTGTTTCGGAAAAACCGTATTTTTCGGCGGTATCACGCATAATACGCTCGGCATACTGCCACAATAACGCTTCGTCCGGCAAAATATCCAAGGTTCCTTTGGGCTTTTGTATCATTGATATTTCACAATCCTTTCGGGTATAATTTACAATATTTAAGTATACACTCTTTTACAAATAATATTATACTACCAAAAGAATGTTTTGTCAAGCTATTTCGTTACTAAGCGTAAAATTTGTGTACAATTCTAAATTAAGAGTGACAATTCAACAAAATTCTTACAAGATTTTTTAAATATTACTTGATTATTCAAAGAAAATGTGCTATAATACCTATTACTTATTATATTATACTATATAAAAGAGGTATCAAAGTGAACTTTAAAGAAAGATTTATAGATATATATAAAGCAAACATCAAACGTGACGGTTCGGGAGAACTGCTTTCGTGGCTTGAAAAAACAGATTTTTTTACCGCTCCCGCAAGTACAAAGTTTCATCTTTGCCGTGAAAACGGTCTTTGCGAACACAGCGTCAATGTTTATGAATGTTTGAAAGAACGCCGAAACGGTGAACACAGTGACGAAAGCATTGCCATTGTTTCGTTGCTTCACGACTTGTGCAAAGCTCAATTCTATAAGCAGGGCACAAGAAATCAAAAAAACGAACAAACAGGTCAATGGGAGAAAGTGCCGTGTTACACAATTGAAGATAAGTTTCCTTTTGGACATGGTGAAAAATCGGTTTTTCTCATTGAACGTTTTATGCGTCTTAAAGTTGAAGAGGCAATTGCAATAAGGTGGCATATGGGCGGTTTTGACGATGCTGCAAAATCCGGAAGTTTTACAATCAGCAACGCATTCGAAATGTACCCTCTTGCCGTAAAATTGCATATTGCCGATATTGAAGCCACATATTTACGGGAAGGTGAAAAAAAGGCGCAGTTTTAATCGATAAAACAAAAAGGATGGAATATTAATAATGAAAAATACAGCAATGAATATTTCTGCAAAGCAAGGTTTTATATGTGATATGGACGGAGTTATATATCACGGAAATCAAATTCTTCCGGGTGTTCCGGAGTTTGTGGAATATTTGCAAAAAGAAAACAAGCGTTTCCTTTTTTTAACAAATTCCAGCGAACGTTCTCCAATGGAACTCCGCTTAAAACTTATGAGAATGGGACTTGACGTATCGGAAGAACATTTTTATACCTCCGCGCTTGCAACCGCGCATTTTCTTGCAACTCAAAAACCGCATTGCACAGCTTATGTTATAGGCGAGCCGGGGCTTATGAACGCGCTTTATGAAGCGGGGATTGTTATGAATGATGTTAATCCTGATTATGTTGTTGTCGGTGAAACAAGAAATTATAACTATGAAAGCATAATAAGGGCTGTGAAATTAGTGTTTGGCGGTGCTAAACTTATAGGAACCAATCCCGATCTTACGGGACCGTCCGAACAAGGAATAATTCCTGCCTGCCGTGCGTTGACTTCGCCAATAGAAATGACAACCGGACAAGCCGCGTATTTTTTAGGTAAACCAAACCCATTGATGATGCGAACCGCATTAAAAATTCTTGGCGTCGCAACCGAAAACGCGGTAATTGTCGGCGACAGAATGGATACGGATATAGTTGCCGGTATTGAATCGGAAATCGAAACGGCACTTGTTCTTTCGGGAGTAACAAGCGTAAGCGATCTTATTAAGTTCCCATACGGACCGGATTATATTTACAACGGTGTCGGAGATATTGTAAAGTGTAAGCTTTATAATGAATGATAACTAATATATATATTTATTATCACAATATATTGTGAAATGTATAACGGTGAAATTAATGTATAAATACTTGGATAATATTCATTCTCCGAATGATTTGAAGCATTATGACTTTTGTCAAATGGAAGAACTTGCAACCGAAATAAGAAACTTTTTGATTGAAAAAGTTTCCAAAACAGGCGGTCATCTTGCTTCGAATTTAGGTGTTGTTGAGCTTACTCTTGCGCTGTATAAAATATTTGACGCTCCGAAAGATAAAATCATTTTTGATGTCGGACATCAGTGTTATGTTTCAAAATTAATCACGGGCAGAAAAGAAAAATTCGATATGTTGCGCAAAGAAAACGGAATTTCGGGATTTCCGAAAATTACCGAGAGCGAATATGACGCTTTTGGTACGGGGCACAGCAGTACCGCTCTTTCGGCGGCAATAGGCATTGCCAGAGCGAATAAACTTTCCGGTAACAATAATTATACGGTTGCCGTTGTGGGCGACGGTGCCTTTTCGGGAGGCCTTGTTTACGAAGCGCTTAACAACTGCGCAAAAGATTTAAACTTGATTTTGATTTTAAATGAAAACGAAATGTCTATTTCCAAAAACGTCGGAAATATTTCTCATATGATTTCCAAAATCAGAAGTAAAGAAAATTATTTCAAAATAAAAAATCGTGTGCAATCCATTCTCGAAAAAGTCCCCGTGGTTGGAAACGGCACTTTGTATTGTATGAAAAAAGTGAAAAAAGCCGTTAAAAACGCAATATTCAGTTCCAATCTTGTGGAGCACTTCGGATTTACGTATTTCGGACCGATAGACGGTAACGACTATCCAACCGTCGAACGGCTTATTGCTCAGGCAAAAAAACACGGTGGAAGCGCATTTATTCACATAAAAACCAAAAAAGGAAAAGGATATATTCCTGCTGAAGAAAATCCCGCAGACTTTCATATGATAAAACCGCTTAAAACAAATTCACGCACAGAAAACTTTTCTTTGTGTTTCGGCGAGTATTTATGTAATATAGCCAAACAAAACGAAAAAGTTTGCGCAATAAGTGCGGCTATGACAGACGGAACCGGTCTTACGGAGTTTTTTAAACTGTTTCCGCAACGAGCATTTGATGTCGGAATAGCTGAAGCACATGCGGTTACTTTTTCGGCTGGACTTGCAATTTCAGGTTTTATTCCTGTTTTTGCCGTATATTCAAGTTTTTTGCAGCGGTCGTTTGACAATTGTATACACGATGTTTCTTTGCAAAACCTTCATTGTGTTTTTGCAATAGACAGAGCAGGGCTTTCGCCTGAAGACGGTGCAACGCATCACGGAATTTTCGATGTTTCAATGTTTTCGCTTCTTAATAATGCCACAGTATATTCGCCAATATGCGTGGATTCTTTAAAATCCGCACTTGAAAGTTCGGTTCAAGCCCCAAACGGCATATATGCAATAAGGTATCCTAAAGGTGAGGAAAATACCGAAGGACTTGAAAAAAAAGAAAATTACATTTTTGCCAACAAAGGATATGTCGGGAACGAAAAAAAAGTTATTGTTACTTACGGCAGAATTTTTACTCAAGCATTAAAAGCAGCGAAAAATTTGAATAACTGTGCGGTTTTGGTTCTTGAAAAAATTATACCGTATTCCGACTCGTATAATATGATTAAAAAATATTGCCGATACGCCGAAAAAATAATTATTGTTGAAGAGGGAGCGGAAAGTGGCGGATTCGGTCAGAATATCGTTGCTTGTGCAAGTAAAGATTATTCCTGTTCGGCAAAGTTTTCGGTTCTTGCAATAGGAACCGAGGTTCCCGGTCATGCAAGTCTTGAAACTCTATATAAAAATTGCGGAATATCTGCAGACGATATTTTGAAAGAGGCATTAAAATGAGAGCTGATGTTTATCTTTTTGAAAAAGGGTTTTATGAAAGCAGAGAAAAAGCAAGAAAAGCCATTCTGGATTCAAGAGTTTTTGTCAACGGTAAGATGGTTTTAAAACCTTCATACGAAATTGCAACAAATGACGATGTACAAATAAAAAAAAGCGAAGTAACCGAATATGTCGGAAGGGGCGGCATAAAGCTTGAGTATGCATTGGAAAAATTTAATATTAATCCGGAAGGATTTCGTGCAATAGATATCGGTGCTTCCACCGGCGGATTTACCGATTGCTTGCTAAGGCGCGGTGCAAAAATGGTATACGCTGTCGATATTGGACATGGGCAATTGCATTTAAGTCTTGTTCGGGATAAAAGAGTAAAGAACCTTGAGGGAATTAACGCACGCTATTTAACTTCCGAAATAGTGGATAACGAACTTGTGCCGTTGGCTGTTTCCGATTTATCTTTTATTTCGCAGAAACTTGTTATTCCTGCGATAAAAAATGTTCTTGCCGTCGGCGGAATATACACAGTGCTGATAAAACCGCAGTTTGAGGTCGGAACGTCCAATCTTAATAAAAACGGAATTGTAACAAGCGAAAAAGCGCGGTTAAGATCGCTTAATTCCGTTGTTGAATTTGCAATTTCGGTCGGTTACGAAGTAATTGGCGTTTGTGAATCGCCGATTAAAGGCGGAAGCGGCAATATTGAATATCTAGCGGCATTTAAGCTTACGGATAATATTTGAAAGGAGTCCAATTCGGAACGGTATATGAAATCGCTTAGACATGAAAAAATAATCGAACTTATCTCAAAGTATGATGTCGAAACGCAAGAGGAGCTTACCGAATATTTAAGAAAAGAAGGTTTTGAAGTTACTCAGGCAACGGTTTCCAGAGATATAAAAGCTTTAAGACTTATAAAAACCGCAGTCGAAAAAAACAAAAATTCCGAAAACAAATATAAATATTCGGTAAGCACCATGAGAGAAGATCCGGAATCGGTTGTGGGAATAAAGTTCAAAACAATTCTCGGACACTCAATTGCGGGAATAGATTATGCGGGCAATCTTGTGGTGATGAAAACTTATGCAGGTATGGCGCAAGCTTCGGCGGCGGCAATTGATTCGATGAACATAAATAATATTCTCGGCACTGTTGCCGGTGACGACACAATTTTAATCGTGGTACGTACCGAAAGCGAAGCGGCGGAATTTGTTGAAGAATTTGAAAAACTGACAAAATAAACGGTAATGCGGAGGGGAATATGCTTTCTTCTGTACATATAGAAAATATTGCGCTTATTCAGTCGCTCAACATTGATTTTACAAACGGATTTTCGGTCTTTACCGGAGAAACGGGTGCGGGTAAGAGTATAATTATCGATTCCATCGGTTTGGCATTGGGAAGCCGAGCCGACAGAGATATAATAAGGAGCGGGGCAGACAGCGCAAGCGTAGAAGCTCTTTTTTGCGAACTTTCCGATGAAACTCTGAAAAAATGCGAAAATTGCGGTATAGAACCGGATGAAGACGGTTGCATATTTATAAAAAGAGTAATAAATTCCGACGGAAAGGGCAGTGTAAGAATAAACGGACGGCAAGTGCCCATATCAATGTTGCGTGAAATTTCGGGATTTCTTGTTAATATTCACGGTCAGCATAACAACGGAGAGCTTTTGAATTCGGAAAAGCATATTGAAATTTTGGACGCTTTCGGTGAAAACGTATCGGAACTTTCGGAGTACACAAAAATATATGAAGAATACAGCGCACTTAATAAAAAGCTTTCTTCGCTTATTGTTGATGAAAAAGAAAAGAAAAGACGGATTGATATTCTTAAATATCAAATTGACGAAATTAAACGTTCAAAGCTGAAAAAAGGGGAGGAAGAAGAGCTTAACGCTGAAAAAAACAGAATCAGAAATCTTGAAAAAATATCAAAAAGCGTAAATCTTGCATATAATTCGCTTTATGCCGCGTCGGGCAGTGCAACCGAAAAAATAGAAAAAGCAATTTCGTCAATTAAAGCTGTAAGCGAAATTATTCCGAATTCGGAAGAATATCTTGAACAGCTTGAGGATTTTAAATACAGAATTATGGATATAGCGGAGTTGCTGTACGAAAACATCGAAATGGCAAATGAAGAACCGGACGCGGTATTGGACAGAATAGAATCCAGGTTGGATGTAATCGGAAAATTAAAAATGAAATACGGTGCCGACGTTGAAGAAATAATTGAATATTTGAAAAAATGCGAAACGGAGCTTTCCGAAACAGAACTTTCCGAAGAACTTGCCGAAGACATAAAAAATCGTTTAAAAACAGTTTCTTCAAAACTTGAAAAAGCCGCAATAAAGTTAAGAGAAAAACGAACGGCAGACGCTCAACGTCTTTCAAAACTTGTTATGAACGAACTTGAATTTTTGGATATGAACGGAGTAAAATTCAATGTAAGCGTCACCGCTTGCGAATATTCTCGCAACGGTGCTGATAAAATAGAATTTCTTGTCAGCACAAACGCGGGTGAACCGTATAAACCGCTTGCCAAAACCGCTTCCGGCGGCGAGCTTGCAAGAATTATGCTTGCATTAAAATGTGTTATTGCCGAAAAAGACAGCGTTGAAACATTGATTTTCGATGAAGTCGATACGGGCGTTTCCGGGAAAACATCAAGAAAAATCGGACTGAAGCTTTTGCAAATATCAAACAACAGAGAAGTCCTGTGCGTCACTCATTCGGCGCAAATAGCTTCTTTGGGCGACAACCATTATTGCGTTTCAAAATCCGAAAATAACGGCAGAACTTCAACAAGCGTTTCGCTTTTAAAAAATGAAAAACGAACGGATGAAATAGCAAGAATAATATCGGGAATAGGCGTTACGGAATCGGCAAGAAAAGCCGCCAAAGAGTTAATAGAAAACAGAGGATTGTAATACGATATTTAAGGAGAATAAGAATGGGCGCATTATTCGGACCGGGTGGAAACTCGGTGAGTTTTTATGCAGACGGTTTCAAATCAACGCATCAGGCACCGTCGTGGGTAAAATCGAAAGGTCTTGACGCTTACGAATACGAAGGTGGTCAAGGAATAAGAGGAAAAAACGAAACTTTCCAAAAAATCGGCGATGAAGCCCAAAAAAACGGAATAAAATTGTCGGTTCACGCACCGTACTTTATTTCTCTTTCATCGGTCGAAGAGAAAAAAAGAATCGGAAGCGCAAAATATATTACAGACAGCGCAAAATGCGCCAAAATTATGCACGCACAAACAATTGTAATTCATGCGGGCAGCACGGCAAAACTACAAAGAAACGTTGCTCTTGAATATGCAAAAGAGGCACTGCTTTACGCTATTGAAAAATTACATGAGGAAAAACTTTACAATGACGTTTTGCTTGGAATAGAAACAATGGGAAAAGTCAATCAGCTTGGCACGCTCGATGAAGTCATTGCTATGTGTAAGGTTGATAAAAATGTTCGTCCGGTAGTCGATTTCGGCCATATGAACGCACGAGAACTTGGCGGAGTATTTAAAATCTCAGACGATTATAAACGAATTTTCGATAAAATTGCGTCGGAACTTTGCCCAGAATATGCCGAAAAACTTCATTGCCATTTTTCAAAAATCGAATACACAAAAGGCGGCGAAAAAAAACATCTTACTTTTGAGGATAAAGCTTTCGGTCCCGATTTCGAACCGCTTATGAAAGCTGTTGCCGAAATGGGAATTTCACCAACAATTATTTGTGAATCCGACGGTACAATGGCAGAAGATGCATTGGCAATGAAAAACGAATATCTAAAATATTTAAAGTGACGGTAACGATATGACAAGAATAGAAAAAATCAAAAATAAGCTTTGCAAAATTGCGGATGGAATGATAATAACCTCGGATTCCAACAGACTATATGCTTCCGGTTTTAATTCTTCCGCAGGATATTTGATGATTTCGAAAAACGAATCAACTCTTGTTCTGGATTCACGATATTACGAAATGGCAAAAATAGCTCAAACCAAAGGACTTTTGCAACCCGAAATAAACATAGTTCTTGCCGAAAAAAAACGCGCCGAATATATTTGCGAATTTTGCGAAAGAAATTCCGTCAAAATATTGGCATATGAAGATAAAAATTTCACTGTTTTCGATTATGGCAATTTTAAAAACGAATTAAACGGAAAATGCAATGTTGTTGGAATGGGTGATTTAATAGAGGAATGCAGAATTTCAAAAGACGACGATGAAATAAAAAAAATCAAAGAGGCGCAAAAAATAACCGACGGAGCGTTTGAGCATATATTAAAATATATAACCCCGGATATTTCCGAAACGGACGTTGCGCTCGAACTTGAATATTATATGCGAAAAAACGGCTCGGACGGACTTGCTTTCGAAACAATTTGCGTTTCGGGAAAAAAATCCTCTCTTCCGCACGGCAAACCCGAAAATATTCCATTGGGAAAAGGTTTTTTAACAATGGATTTCGGCGCAAAATATAAAGGATATTGCGCAGATATGACAAGAACTGTTTGCATTGGAACCCCAACGGACGAGATGCGGAAAATATATAATACCGTTCTTGAAGCGCAAAACAGAGCTTTTAACGAAATTTTCGCCGGAGTTACGGGAAAACGTGTGGATGCGGCGGCAAGAGATTATATTTATTCCCAAGGCTATAAAGGTTGCTTCGGACACAGCACCGGACACTCTTTGGGAATAGATATACACGAAAATCCCAATTTTTCACCGAATTGCAATACGCAAATTCCGTCAAACGCCGTTTTAAGCGTTGAACCCGGAATATACGTCGAGGGAAAATTCGGCGTAAGAATTGAAGATATTGTAAAAATTTGCGATTTCGGTATGGAAAACCTTACAAAAAGCCCCAAAGATTTGATAATTATTTAAAAAAGTACTTGCTTTTTTTAAAAAGTTGTAGTATAATATATAAGTAAATTTTTGCGTATGCACTGCATACGTTTAATATATGGAGGATATAATATGATTTCAGCAGGAGATTTTAAAAACGGCGTAACATTCGAATGGGAAGGCAAGGTATGTCAGATCGTTGAATTTCAGCACGTAAAACCCGGTAAAGGCGCGGCTTTCGTAAGAACAAAGCTTAAAAACGTTATTACGGGTGCTGTAATAGAAACTTCGTTCAATCCCACGGAAAAATTCCCCACAGCGTTGGTAGAAAGAAAGGATATGCAATATCTTTATAACGACGGCGAACTTTACTATTTTATGGATATGGAATCTTTCGAGCAAATCCCCGTAAATGCGGATCTTCTCGGCGATAATTTCAAGTTCGTTAAGGAAGAAATGATGTGCAAAATCTGTTCTTACAAAGGAAACGTTTTTGCAATCGAACCGCCTATGTTTGTGGAACTTGAAGTAACCGAAACCGAACCCGGCTTTAAAGGCGATACCGCAACCGGTGCGGCAAAACCCGCAACTCTCGAAACCGGCGCGGAAATCAAAGTGCCTCTTTTTGTTAATATCGGAGATGTTTTGAAAATAGATACAAGAACTTCCGAGTATATAGAAAGAGTTAATAAGTAATAATTATTATAACAATCAGTTTTAATTTTTTTGGAGGGCAACATTATGACAATCAGCGAAAAAGTAGCACATCTTAAGGGCGTAATGGAAGGAATGAATTTCGACGCTTCCACAAACGAAGGCAAGCTTATTTCACTTATTGCGGATGTTCTTGCGGATATATCCGATGAAATTGACGTTATAACAGACGATGTCGATACGCTTTTCGATTACTGCGATGAAATCGATGAAGATCTTGGCGAAGTGGAACAGGTTCTTTTTGAATGCGACGACGATTGCGATTGCGATTACGAAGATTGTGAAGATTGCGATTGCAAAGACTGCGATTCGTGCAATTGTGAAGAAGATAAGTAAAATACAATTTTAAGGTAATCTACGCTCTTTCGCAGATGAAAGAGCGTATTTACGTAAACAAAAAGCTACGAAAGGAAATAAAATATGAAAATTCTTGTAATTAACGCTGGAAGTTCTTCCGTCAAATATCAGGTTTTCGATATGGAAGACGAATCCGTTCTTGCAAAAGGTATATGCGAACAAATCGGCGATGAAATGGGTGCTTTTACATATAAAATTCCGTCAAAGGATTATAAATACGAAGAACAAATAAAAATGGCAAACCATAGCGAAGCAATAAAGCTCGTAATGGATAACCTTGTAAGCGAAAAACACGGCGTTCTAAAATCTTTCGATGAGATTTCTGCCGTAGGTCACCGAGTACTTCACGGTGCGGATAAATTTTCCGGTTCTGTCCTCATTACCGATGAAGTTATCGAAACCATCGTAGAATGTTGCGAACTCGGACCGCTCCACAATCCGCATAATCTTACCGGTATTCGAGCTTGCAAGGAGCTTATGCCGAATACTCCTCAAGTTGCCGTTTTCGATACCGGCTTCCATCAAACAATGCCCGATTATGCCTATATGTACGCACTTCCGTATAAATATTACGAAAAGTATAAAATCAGAAGATACGGTTTTCACGGTACGTCGCACAGATATGTTTCCCTAAGAGCCGCAGCAATGCTTGGCAGAAACGACGCTAAAATCGTTACTTGCCATCTTGGAAACGGTTCTTCAATTTCAGCGGTTGATAGCGGCAAATGCTTCGATACAACAATGGGACTTACGCCGCTTGAAGGCATAATGATGGGAACACGTTGCGGTTCAATCGACCCCGCAATAATTCCGCTCATTATGAAAAAAGAAGGTCTTGACGCCGATGGCGTGGATAAAATGATGAATAAACAGTCTGGTATTCTCGGTATTTTCGAAAAAACAAGCGATAACAGAGCCATCGAAGAAGCGGCAAGAAACGGCGATGAAAGAGCAAAACTTGTCGAAAGTATGCTTTGTCATCAGCTCACAAAATACATCGGAGGTTTTGCGGCGGCAATGGGCGGTATAGATGCAATTGTCTTCTGCGGCGGTATCGGTGAAAATAATCCTCAATACAGAACCAGAGTTGCACAAAAATTGGAATTCCTCGGCGTAAAAATTGATGAAGAACTTAATGCAAAAGCAAAAAGAACTTCCGTTGAATACGATATTTCGGCACCCGAAGCAAAGGTAAAAGTGCTTGTTATTCCAACAAACGAAGAACTTATGATTGCAAAAGATACTCTCGACCTTGTAAAGTAATCGGTATTGTATTTTATAAAATACAATAAAACATAAGCCTTCATATCGCTATACAATGTCCGTAATAATTTAAAAGTCGTGTATCGCAACGGATACACGACTTTTTTGCATATGTATTTTGAAGAAATAAAAATACAGTTCGGTTCAGTATTCGGTGAACGAAAGATTGTAATAATAAACTAAGAATGCCATTATTTAACAATTAAAAATGATTGGCTTAAAAAATTTTATAATCGAAAAATTGGTACTTGCTGTTTAAAAAGTAATATCAGTTCGCATCGCAGTAAAAAATAATATCACTTTTGCCTTCCTGTTTTGGGTGACGATATATATTAGTATCCAAACCGCCAATATGAAAATTTGAATTTAAATAAAACAAACAAGCTCCAAGGTTGTTATCTTGCCACTGCGTATAAAGTCCGCAATAGCCTTGTTGCACAGCAATTTCTTTGGATTTCTCAATAAGCATTGCGCCAATGTGACGTCTGCGATATTTACGATTGACTTTTAAATCATAAAGATACATATATTAAAAAAAACCATGTTGCAAAATTGCCAAGCCAACACATCGCTCGCCATCATATGCGCCAAGAAATATACTGTCACGCATTGCGTCATAATCATAATTTTCGTTCGGGAAACACATTTCCGTAACATTTTCCGAATCATATCGCAATAGGTCATAGCGCAATTGTTCGTTGCTGTAAGTCGGAATAATTTTACCAAACAACAAAAAAGGTTCGTTAAGAATATTAATATCCGCTTTGTGTTGAGCGTCGATTATTTTTAGTTCAATCATTTTTCCCTCAAATCTGTTGAGTTTATTAAATGTTAATTTCTAAGCGAATGAATGGGA
>CAZJCI010000053.1:0-12053 GCA_964544455.1 uncultured Oscillospiraceae bacterium | reverse complement strand
ATTAATTTTTGTTTTGTGAATTACCGAAAATATGTGTTGTAAATTATAAAATTATTGTTGTTAGCCGAATATGCCCATATGGTCAAGTAAGGCGGATTATCAATAGGGTTTGCTGAATTTGCCTATACGGATATAGGCAAATATTCAGCTAACTATCAAATAAAACACTCTTGCAAAAATCCGTTTTTGTGCTTTTCCGTAAAAATCATAAAACGTTATTTGCTTATATCTGTTTTATACAATTTCGGCATTTGAAAATTGTATATTTCCACAAAAATCAAGAAAACCTCTTGACAAATTGCTATTACAAGTGTAATATATGTATTACAGCTGTAATACATATTCGGAGGTATATTAAAAATGAAAAAAGCTTTTGAAATCAGCGGTGCGGAATTTGAGGTAATGCAAATTTTGTGGAAGTACAAAAAAGCTATGAAGGTGCAGGAGGTTTGCGATGAACTTCCGTCCGGCAAATGGGAATACCGAACGGTTGCAACGCTTCTTTTACGTTTGAAAGAAAAAGGCGCGGTTGAATGTCGCAAAGAAAATAACGTAAATTATTATATTCCCATTCTTGACAAGGACAGTTACAAAAAGGCACAAACAAAATCGTTTGTGCAAAAGCTTTATAACGGCTCCGTTAAGGATTTGGCGGTTTCGCTTTTCAGAAGCGATGAGCTTTCAAAAGACGATATTGACGAAATCCGCAAAATGTTCGACTTATAGGAGGGACTTTTATGCTTACGCAAATATTCAAAAGCGTACTGTTAATGTCGTCTGTCGGAAGTATTTTGGCGGCGTTTTGGTTGTTATTAAAGCCCGTTACGCAAAAACTGTTCAGTCCGAGATGGCAATATTACATCTGGCTGACGGTTTTAATCGTAATGATTTTGCCGGTGCGTTTTTCGGCGTCGAACCGCACGCCGAACGTTTCGACAGTTACGGTAAATCAAACGGAAAAATTTGAAACGGAATTACCGCAGGAGAATAATCAAATTGCAGATATGCAAATTTCCAAGCAAACCGAAAAAATATCAATTTCTAAACCTAAACTACCGCAGAATATACTTTATTATTTTGCATACGTTTGGTTTTTGGGAATGATTGCGGTATTGCTTGCAAAAATTATAAAATATAATTTGTTTTTGAGAACAATATATAAGAATTCGGCGATTTATACGGATATACCTAACATTCCGAAACGCTTGGCGGTGCGAAAAACCGCTATGCTTGACGCACCGCTGATTGTCGGAATATTTAAGCCTGCTTTGTTTTTGCCGAACACAGAAATTTCGGAAAACGATATGAATTACATTCTTATGCACGAATTAACCCACTATAAGCGGGGCGACCTTTTTTATAAATGGTTTGCAATGGCGGTTTTAAGCGTGCATTGGTTTAATCCGCTTGCATATATTGTGTCAAGGCAGATTGATACGGAATGCGAGGTTTCCTGCGATTTTGCGGTTACAAGCAAACTTTCGGAAAAAGAAAAAAGCAATTATATGAATATGATTTTAAAGCTGTTGAGCTGTTCGAAAAACAGCTTTGAACCGCTGACAACTCAAATGGTCGGCAACAAAAAAACTATTAAAAGGAGATTTTGTATGATTAAAAACAAAAAAGCGACAAGCAAATTTATGTCGGTAATATCTGCGTTTGCGGCAACAATTATGCTTTCGACAACGATATTTGCAAGCGGGATTTTGAGCGATTTTGCAACCGACGATTATACGATTAACATTTTGAATAACGGCGAAAGAATCGAATTTACAAATAAGCCGTTTATTGAAAACGGCGAGATTTACGTTCCGCTTAGGGAAACGCTTGAAAAAGCAATGCCGAAAGATAAAGGCGTTGTTGATATAGAATGGAACGACGGAACAATAGATGTTACAGTGGCGTATTATCAAGGAACATCCGGTAAATATCAATTAAAAATCGGAAAAGAATTTGTAAAACTGCAACATATAAGCTATGAGGATTACAAAAAAAATTCCGTTGAAACAAGTATGATTGTAACAGCCTTGAGCCTAAAACAACCTCCGATTTTAAAGGATTCAATCACTTATGTTACCTTAAAAGATATAAATTATATGCTTTACGGTTATACAATCAGGCGTGACGAAAACAACCTGCTTTGCGAATTGACCTATACGGTTTACGGCAAAAACGGAGAAATAATTATGTTGAACAGCGCACCGAAGCCGTTAAACAGCACAGTTGCAAAAACTTATGAAAACGACAACGTCGTTACGGAATATTATGAATATAACACTCCCGAATATACGGTGTCACGTTTTTTTGCCTTTTTTGCCGACGGACATTTTGAAACTATGAAAAACTATTGCACGCAAAATTGTATAAATACCTATTTTAAGGATAACAGCGTTTTTGGTATGGAAAAAGCCGTTCTTACCGAAACAAATATTGCTCCGACGGAATATTTAAAATCTTCAAACGATTTCAATATTTTTGTAAGCGTAACTATGACGCCGAGCAAAACATCGGTTTTTGACCCGAAGCAAAAATCAACGTCGTTTTATGTGATATTGGAAAGGCAATCGGATGGGAGATATTTAATCGACTCTTTTGCAACGGGAATTTAATTGAATTACGGATAGACGAAATTCGAATTGGCATATTTTGATTTTAAAGCGCACCGAAATTGGTGCGCTTTTGTTTTGGTTTTACGATATATGCCACGAAAAAAATCATTGTAATTTTAATATTTTTTTGAAATATCGGAACATTTTGCCTTTGATTTTCGTCTAATATAACGGTTACAGCGTTAAAATAGCTTTTTTATTTTGAAAGGAGAACATTATGAAAAAATTTGCCGCTTATGTTTTGGCGTTAGCTATGATTTTGCAAACCTCACACATTTTTGCCGAAAACGGCAGTGACGCCAATATTCAAGCTTACGAAAAGGAAAACAGCACACAAACCATTGAAGAATCGACGTTTACAACGGTAAAAATTCCTTTTCCGGAAAATATCGAAAAATCGGACGCTTGGCGTACATACGCTTTATACAGAGATTCGGGAGAAATAATAACGCTTTCTTCTGCGTATGACGGATATATTTGGGCAACCGTTCCGAGTGAGAAAAAAGATTTGGCGATTGAAGCGATTGTTCCGAACGAAAAAGATTTTGTCGATATTAATGAAGATTCCGAATATTACGATCTAAAATGGCTTTCGAGAACAAACGTAATTCGCGGAAACGAAAAAGGCGAAGCGGAACCTTTGAGAAACGTTACTCGCGCCGAAGCGGTTGCTATGGTTATGCGTTTTTTTGGACTTGAAGAAATTTCTTTTCACCACACGGACGAATTGTTTGCCGAATATGAAAATTTACCGACTTTTGACGACGTGCAAAAAGACGATTGGTTTTTTCACTGTGTTACATACGCCAAAAAATGCGGAATTGTTGACGGCGATTCGGAATCTACGTTTTCTCCGTACAGAGACATTACAAGAGAAGAATTTGTCGTTATGGTTGCAAATGCGCTTAAATATGCGAACTTGAAATGTACGCCTAACGCCAACGCAGCCGCCGACGAGGATAAAATTTCGGATTGGGCAAAAGAAGCGTTTGAAATTATCGGTGCGGGTTGCGTTTACGATTATTCGAATAATGAAAAAGAACCCGAAAATCCGTATTGCTTTGTAAATCCGAATTACACCGCAACAAGAACATATGCCGCAAACCTTCTTAACAATATTCAGGGAATATGTCAGATTTATCCTTCGGAAACGGCAATTAAATACGATTTCGACAAAGAAATGCCGCTTATCGACGGTTCAACTTCGACATATCCTTTTACGCAGACGGTATACGGAAGTTTGTTTTCAAACGGTATGACGCACAAACAACGCCCGGAAAAACATTCCAAAACGCACACTTCATATGAAAGGCTGATTAACGGAGAGGTGGATATGCTGTTTTCTTCGCATCATCCCTCAAACGATATTGTTGCGCTTGCCGCCGAAAAAGGCGTTGAATTTGAACTTATCCCCATTGCCTATGACGCAATGATATTCTTTACAAATTCGGATAATCCGGCAACAAATATTACAAAGGAACAAATAAGCAATATATATGTAAACAACGCATACAAGAATTGGAACGAAATAGGCGGAAGCGACGCTCTTCTTTATCCGTACTGTCGAAATAACGACAGCGGCAGTCACGCTCAAATGGAAAAGCATTTTCTTAACGGCGGCGATATTCACCCGGATATTAAAACGGAAACTTCTTATACGATGACAAACATATTAACGGACGTTATGGCGGCAAAAACGGATAGTCCTTTGGGATATGGATTGGGTTACAGCATTTATTATTTTTTTAACAATATGGACTTCATTTTTAACACCAAAACCGAACTAAAACTGCTTGCTGTTGACGGAATTATGCCGAACGACGAAACAATTTCAAACGGAACGTATCCTCTTTCAAACAATACCTATATTGTTTTGAGAAAAGATACGCCGAAAGACTCTCCGGCGAGAAAAATGGTTGAATTTATGCAAAGCGAACAAGGACAAAACTGTGTGGAATCCGCAGGCTTCGGAAAATTGATAAAATAATAGGGAAGGAGTTTTATATGAAAAAAATATTTTTTATTGTTTTATGCGTTGTCGTGTTGACGGTTTCCGCAACCACTGTTGTTTTTTCAAAAGTTTTTACAAGCAAAAACGTATCCGTCACAAATTCTCCGCAACCGTCCGATTCGGCAAGCGAATGGGCAAAAGCGGAAATTGATTCGGCAACGGACGCGGGGATTTTGACGGGCGACGAAAATTATGTTTTTTCCGAAAATATCACTCGAGAACAGTTTTGCGAACTCATTTATAATTATTATGAGCTTATGCCGAAAAAATGCGCTATGCTTTTTGACGGAGCAAAATTTTTGGATACCGACAACGAACACATTGAAGAATTACGAAGAATAGGTATTATAAAAGGAAAATCACAAACTCAATTTGAACCCGACAGTTTTTTGACGAGAGAAGAAGCGGCAGTGTTATTGTTGCGTTTGATAAAAAACGTTCATCCCGATTGGGCGGCGCACCAAATATATTTTGAGTTTTCCGACAGTCAAAATATTTCGGAGTGGGCAATGAACGATATTCAAGTTATTTGCAATATGGGAATTATGAACGGAAAGGACAACGGAAATTTCGCTCCGAAAGAATTTTTTACAACAGAACAGGCAATCGCAACGCTGGTAAGAACTTATAACCTCTTTAACGCCAATTATGCAAATGCGGAAAATATGGCATATGAAGATATTGAAAAATTGCAGGATTCCGTTAATAACGGGCACTTTCCGTGGCGGCTTGACTGTAAACAGGTTATGGCAGAATTTATTTCATCCAAAGGCGAAAATATTGAAAACGGCGAGTTTGTATCGTTTTTCGAAGATGACAAAAATTGCTGCGGCGATTTTAAGGTTGGCGAAAACATATACAAAATCGAACTTTTCAAGCCGATTGATAAAAGCAAAAACGGTGTTTGGATTGTAAAAACGTGCGAAAAAAACACAGTTATCGGAGGAAGCGAGGCAAAAACCGAAATTGTTGTTTCGGATTTATCCTTTGACGATAAGCTTAACTTAAATATGCCGAAAGACAGAAACTATATGTTTTCTCCGTTTTCGGTAAAATCGGCACTTGCGCTTGCCGCAAACGGAGCGGACGGCAAAACAAAAGACGAAATTCTTGCTGCTTTGGAAATAAACAATATTGACGAATTTAACAATATTTCGAAGTCTTTAATCGAAAACTATTCGCAAACCGACGTTTTGAAGCTTGATATTGCAAATTCCATATGGATTAACAGCGATAAAACAGCGCAAAAATTTGAAGATGAGTTTAAGAAAATCGCTACGGAATATTATAAATCCGAAATTAAAAGCGTTGGCAACGCAAACGCCGTTAAAGAAATTAATTTGTGGGTGAGCAAAAAAACAAACGGAAAAATCCCGCAAATAATAAAAAGTGCGGACGATTTTGAAGCAATGCTTATAAACGCAATATATTTTAAGGCGGAATGGCAAAACGTATTTGAGCAAAGCGCAACAAAACCGGACAATTTTACAAATGCGAACGGAAGCAAAACGCAAATTGACTTTATGAACAAAACGGCTTGGTTTGAATTTGCAAAAACAGATACCGCAAAAATTATAAATTTGCCTTATAAGAACCGAACCGATAAATTTTCCGATAAAGGCGATTACATCGGAACGGAAGTTTATGATAATCTTAACATAAGTATGTATTTAATTGCGGCAGACGGCAATATCGGCGATATTAACGTTGCGGGCGAGCTTAAAAAAGCAATTGCCGAAAAAAAGTTCGAACGCACCCATATCAGCCTTAGTATGCCGAAATTTAAAATTGAATTTTCGGAAAATTTGAACGATATGCTTAAAAATATTGGAATTACAACCGCTTTTGAAAAAAATTCCGCGCAATTTCAAAAAATGTTCGATTTCGGAAATATGCGTTTTTCGGATATTCTTCACAAAACCTTTATTGAAGTTGATGAAAACGGAACGGAAGCCGCGGCGGTTACGGCAATTACTATGGAAACGCTGTCACTTCCGTTAGAATCGTTAACGCTGAAATTTGACAAACCGTTTTATTTTGCAATTTGCGATAATTCAAGCGGGGAAATACTTTTTATGGGAAGATACGCATATGCAGAATAGAATATTAATCGTTAATCGGGAGTATATCTTTTGAAATACTTCCGATTTTTTGTTAGAATTAAAGCAAAATAAAAACGACGGTGCGAAAGCAGTTTAGCTTTTGCACCGTTTTGGGATAATTTCGGCGATATTTGTTTGCAAAAAAATATTATCGAAAAACCGTTTCGTTTATGCTCTTTATGCCGTTGGACGGATACCAATCGTAACGAATTTCTTTGCCGTTAAGCAACCACCTTTCGGGGCAAGAATTCTCCATCCAATCAAGAGGTTTGAGAACATCTTGTTGAACGCTGTTTATACTGTAAGCTTTTTTTAAAGCTTGCGTAATTTGGTTATTTAAAACTTTTGGATCGGCTGAAACAAACAATGCCGTTCCGCTTTTTGAAACAATGTCCAACCATTTTTCGTTAAGACTCCATTCAATTTTTTCCGTCAGTCCCACACAGTCCGCATCCGGAACGAAAAATGCGCTGTGACACATTCTGAAAGCCAAAGTATTAACGCCGTAGTGACGTGTACGATCCCAATCCATACCGCTTGTATCGTCTCCGACTCGGTTTATATGCGCATAGCCTGCTGCCAAATGTCCGATTACGTTGCAACCTAAAATAACAGTATCTTCCGAAACCGAATCGTGAATTGTTTTATAAAGACCTTTAACAATTTCAGCACTTGTTTTTCCTTTATCGTAAAAGCTCCAACCGGTTGAAGCGAGCATTTCGGCGCATTCGAAGCCCCAAGTTCCGAAAATATCGTAAGTTGAAAAATCGTGCTTAATAAGCTTATATCCCCATTCTTTTGAAATTACCGAAAGAAAATTGCCGATATATTTTAATACGTCAGGGTGTGATGGGTCAAGATACATTTTATTATGCGAAATTCGGTGTTCATCTTTCATTTGGGTAAGCTTGCCTTTTCTGTCGCTTAAAGGACGCACCCATATTCCGGGACGAACTCCGAATTTGCAAATTT
The DNA here is from genome assembly GCA_964544455.1 of uncultured Oscillospiraceae bacterium. Lineage (GTDB taxonomy): Bacteria > Bacillota > Clostridia > Oscillospirales > CAG-382 > SIG622. Next base: position 4,359 of record CAZJCI010000053.1, on the reverse strand, counting down.
CGTTTGCCAAAAGCTTCATATCGGGAAAACTTTCACGTCCTTTTTCCCATGGACCTGCGCTTGCGTTTTCTTCCCAACAACTGTCTATTACCATATAAGGCTTGTTTTCGTTATTTTTGCAAAGTTCGGAAAGAACGGCTGTATCATTAAGTATATCATTATGTGAAGAAACGCCGTATGCGTAATACCAATTATTGCCGCCGTATATCTTATGGTCAAGCTCAAGCTTGCAATTACACAGCGTTTTGTAAAACATAAAAATTCCGTCGAACGCCGAAACGTTTTTATATTCTCCGAATATAACGCTACACATTTCCAAGGTTCTGCCGTTAAGTATTACGCCCTCTCCCCCGCAACGCACGTCGAGCCAAAGCGTTATTCCGTTTGTGCAGTATTGCCAAAAGCACATTGCGGACGGATTTGTTTCGACACCAAAACATTCGGTGAAACGTCCGTTGTAATTTGTATCGGAATCGCTACCGTTTGAAACCGAACAAACCCACGGCATACAACGACGAGGCATTATTCCCTGCCACGAAGTTGTTCCGTATGTGCGTTCCCACTCATCACCAAGGATTTTTATATTATCGGTTCTTTTCTCATCTTTTTCAAAACGCCAAAAAAGACGTATATATTCTATCGGTTCGCTTTTTGCCGTTAAAAAAATTTTTAATTTGTCGTTTGATATATTACTTTTAATTTCATATTTATCGGTTGTTAAAATAGATTCAAAGTATAAGTCGTCACACTGTTTTTTGTGATAAACACTTATGTAATCCGGAAATCTTAATTTCATTTTCAAAATCCTTTCGAACTATTTTTGTTTTGCATATTGTAATTATATATTAAAGCACTTGCTTTGTCAAGTATTTTTATTAAAACATGCGACGTTTTCATTCGTTAAACAAATTTATTATTTCTTTTTTCTTTTTAAGTGCGTATTCATATGCAATTTTAGTACCGCTTTTCGGTTGATATTCGGTTATTATGCTAGCAGCTGTTTTTCTTTTCGGCGGCGCATAATTTTGGTTAAAATATGTTACGCAAAATTTACTGCGTTCGATAATCTCTCGGTTGCGTTCGGCATAAGCGCATTTTCCCGAGTTACGCAGTTTTTCGGGAAAATATGTTGCGTCGTAATATTTCGAAAGATAATTTAAATAGTTTTCGTCAATATCGGCACCGGAGGCGCGAACATAAATACGCTTAATGTGAGGATAAGATTTTTTTAATTCGGATACTGTTTTTAAGCATAACGAGTCGAAATCGCTTTTACTGCCGAAATAAAACGTATTTACCGAATTTTCGACAATCAATTTTTTTACGGCTTTTATCAACCGTTCTTTAAGTTCCGCCGTTTTGTTAATTTTTCTGTGTCCGAAAAAACAACAGCAGTAATTTTCTTTTTCGTTTTTCATTTCATTCACCGTTTTTTATTTTTAAATTACAAAAATATTTATCAAAAAGTACACTTTTTGATAAAAAATATTTTTTGAAATATTTTTAATAAATGCTTGCAAAATATTGACTTTTTGCAAGCGCTTTGTTATAATTAATATGTATATTTATACCGTAATCGGTATTTGCGCATATAAAGTGTTACTGTCAAAAGGTGTACTTTTTGATAGTGATTATTATTTTATATTCATTTGTAACTCACGTAATTTTCTGTAAAATGTGGATATACTCATATTGCATTGTTGGGCAACATCGTTTGCCGAAATTTTTTGTTGTTTCCAAAGCGTCACAAGTACCGAAAAGTTATCCGGAGGTTTTATTACAGGTCTGCCGAATTCAACGCCTCGTATTTTCGCCGCTTTTATGCCCTCCTCCTGACGTTTTTTTATATTTTCACGCTCGTTTTGCGCGACAAACGAAAGCACCTGCAACACCAAATCGGCTATGAAAGTTCCAAGCAAATCCTTTGCGGTTCTTGTATCCAATAGCGGCATATCCACTATTACAACGTCAATTTCTTTTTCCTTGGTTAATATTTGCCATTGTTCAAGTATTTCTTTGTAATTTCTTCCCAATCGATCGATTGACTTAATATAAAGTAAATCGCCTTTTTTTAAACTACTTAGCATTTCAATATATTTCGGTCGATTAAAATCTTTTCCCGATTGCTTGTCGATATAAATATTTTTTTTCGGTATTTTCAGCTTACGCATTTCGAGCAATTGTCTGTCTTCGTTTTGATCGTTTGAAGATACCCGTACATATCCGAATGTATTCATTGTTTTTTTCCTCCAAAGCCGGTATTTTCTTAATATATCTCTGCAATACTATAGCATTTCAAATGCTTTAATTTATAATACCGACAAAATACGGCGTTTTTAGAGATTTTTTATAGCCATATTATATAGTTACGGTAAATTATGCTTTTAAGCTCTTGACAAATCGGGCAATTAAGAATATAATATTATTTATGAAAACAAGCGCATGGAGGATTTTCTTCGATGTGCTCGGTTTTGTTTGCATAAAAGCCCGGCAGACGAAAGGAAGCATATTATGAGCACAAAAACAGAAGAAGCAAGAATTATTACGCAGGCAATAAAACGTGAACCCGAATATGGCAGAATATTATCGCGGCTTGAAATGTTTTCCGCCGCAGGAGCTCTTTATCGCGACGACCCGGTTATGGCAACGGGACTTGCGGATACTCCCCGAGCGGCATTATGTGCCTCGCTTTCGTTTGAAGAAAGCGTTTCTTCGGCAAAAAGCTGTAATATCATATGCGTTCCCGATGAAAAAACCGCTTATAATCTTGAAAAATTTCTTGAATGCTTTTCCGACGCCGTTACCGTTTTTTCGCAACGCGACTATGTTTTTTACAATATAAGCGCAACTTCTCGCGAATTTGAACATGAAAGAATTAACGCTCTACGCAAAATATCGCGTGGGGACATAAAAATCGTTATTTGCGTTCCGGAAGCGTTGCTTGGAATTCTTCCGTCAAAAGAGCGGATTAACGAAGAACTGAGAATTAAAATCGGCGAAGAATATCCAACGTCCGAACTGCTTGACAAGTTGCTGTATTTCGGATATACAAGAGCCGATACCGTGGAAGGCAAGGGGCAATTTGCGGTGCGAGGGGATATTATAGATATTTTTCCTCCGGATTCTCAATATCCCGTAAGAGTGGAATTTTTCGGCGACGAATTGGATTGCGCCGGCTATTTTGATATACTTACGCAAAGAAGAACCGAAAACGTTTCGGAAATAACAATTTCGCCGGCAAAAGAAATTCTGCTGACAAGCAAAGAAACGGAAATTATCGGTTTGGAAATAGACGAACTTATTTCGAACGCTCAAAAACGGCGAATGATGGCTGAACGCACAGCGGACAAATTAAAAGTTGCGGATTACGAAAATCTTATATCCAAGTTGCTTGCTGAAAAAGCCGCGCTTAACGAAGGCGATTTACCATGCGCGGACAAATATCTTCCAAGCATTTTAAAAAACAAATCGACGTTACTCGATTACGCCGAGGGCTGTCTTTTTATATTTGACCTTGCAAGAGTTGCGGAAAGACTTTCTTCATATGAAATGCAACTTGCTCAAACGCTGACTTTCCTTGCCGAACACGGAGAAATTAATTTAAAAAAAGCGTCATATTGCGAAAATTACGAATTTCTTTTAAAAAAGGTCAGAGAAAGACCAACCCTTGTGTGCAATACCTTTACTCAAAGTTCGAATATGAAATTTTCCGGAATATATTCTTTTCGTACAAAATCAACCTCGGCTTTTACAAAAGATATCGACGTGCTTTGCGACGACATTGAAGATTACCGTGAAAGAGATTTTAAAACGGTAATTCTTGCCGGATCGGTTCACAGTGCGGGAGTTCTTAATTCGCTTATGGCGGAAAGAAAAATAAACTCGGTTATGGTTGCTCCTTCGGAAATTGTTTGCGATGCCGTGTCAAGCAAATTTGTATATATTACCTATAAAAGCGACGACACTCGCATTTTTCCCGGATTCGAACTCACATCTTCAAAGCTTGCGTTTCTTACGGAAGGAAATACCGAATACACCGCAACAAAAGCCGCAGTAAGGCGAGTTGGAAAAAACCGTTCGTCGGCAAAAAAAATTCTGTCTTATTCCGATTTAAGCGTTGGCGATTATGTTGTTCACACCGTTCACGGAATAGGGCGTTACGACGGAATAAAAACCCTTACCGTCGGCGGAATAACCAAAGATTATATAACGCTTTTATATGCCGGAAACGATATTATTTACGTTCCCGCCGACCAGCTGGACAGAGTTTCAAGATATGCCAGTGCGGGCGAAAACGTCAAACTTCCGAAAATAGGCGGGCAGGATTGGCAAAAAACCAAAACAAAGGTAAAACGAGCC
>CAZJCI010000052.1:5645-12157 GCA_964544455.1 uncultured Oscillospiraceae bacterium | reverse complement strand
CTACCAAGCCGTATACTTCTATCATTCCTATTGCCTGAGACATTGTTTTTATTCCTTTCTGTAAAATATAATATGTTTACAATTACGGAATAATCGCAATTTTTAGACCGTCCTGACGAAGATTTGTTTGAAGAGCTTCGTTTGCGTCCGCAAGATGAAATTTGTGAGTAATTAATTTTTCAAGCGGAAGTCCTATTGCCTTTGCTCGTTTAAGAAAATCAAAAGTTGTTGCATAATCTCTGAGAGTATACACCCATGATCCGACTGTTGTGATTTCTTTTGAGCAAATATCGAAATGCGGGTTAATTGTTGCGTCTCCTCCGTTTATGAAAAATCCAAGCTCGCAAAGACCGCCGCCGTTTCTTATGAATTTATACACATTGGAATGTGCAACCGGCGAACCGGTACACTGAAACGCAAAATCCGCAAGATAGCCGCCAAACGCCTGTTTCACCGCTTCAGCAAGAGCGTCGCGATCCTTATGTTTTGTGAAATTAACGGTTGCGCATGCACCCATTTTTTTTGCAAATTCAAGTCTTTGTTCATTTCCGTCAACGGCAACAATATTTTCGGTTCCCATTGTACGCAAAACGGCAATGCAAAGAAGTCCTATCGGTCCGCAACCTTGAATTACAACTCTTGAATTAAATCTGAGAATATTTGTGGATTTTGCTCTTTCAACAGCATGTATAAGCACCGCGGCAGGTTCAATTAATATTCTTGAATCAAGGTCGAGATCACTGACATTAAAAATCGTGGAGCCTTTTCTGACAACTATATAATCCGCATACCATCCGTTCAAATGAATATCATCGTCCGGAAGAAGTCCGTAAACGTCCGCACCTCCAACATTTTGCTTGTTAAGATCAAACATTGTTATATCCGGATTGTCTTTAAAAATCATACAAGTAACAATTTTATCGCCAAGCTTTAAATCTTTTCCGGCACTGTCCTTTTTAACATTCTTTCCGATTTTTACAATTTCGCCGGTTCCCTCATGTCCCAAAACAACCGGAATAAGTCCAAACGGATCGCGTTTAAACTCGTGAGCGTCGGTACCGCAAACTCCGCATCCTTCCATTTTGACAAGCACATCGTCGTCTCCGATTTCCGGAATCGGGAATTCTTTAATTTCAAATTTTTCATTTGCCGTAAGCATTGCAACTCGACTTGTTTTAGGAATTTCGCCAACGGTAGTTTTTTTCGTTGCCGTGCAAGACGGTGCGTTTTTCATACCGGCAATAACCTGCTTAACAATAGTTTCTATTTTTTCCTGTTCTGTCATATTTTTTCCTTTCGTTTAAAAATAGTTTTAACCGTCAATACGACATATTATTAAAAAGCTTTTTAGCCTAAATAAACATCTCATCAAAAATTTTCGTACCATACTCGCATAAAGCCGAATCCTGCTCTTCACTTCCGCCGCTGACGCCTATACCGCCAAAAATCTTTCCGAAAGAACTCAAAACGTCTCCACCGCCGAATATAACAATTCTTCCGTTGTTTGTGTGCTGTATTCCGTATAACGCACCGCCCGGCTGAGCAAGTTTTGAAAGCTTTTTTGTGGACATTTTCAGCGCGACGGAAGTATATGCCTTGTTAATTGCAATGTCACGACTTGCAATGTACGAATTATCCATACATTCGCATAATTTTAAATTACCGCTTTCATCGGAAATCGCAACAACAACGTTTATTCCGATTTCGCGTGCTTTTTGTTCGACTTTTTCGGCGAGTTCTTTTGCCGTTTCCAACGATATATAATCAATTTTGCGTTTTTCGTTTTTGAAAAGCAACGAATCGTTTTGCGATTTTATAGCATCGACCGCTTCTTTGACAATTTTATCAATATCCACTCCCATTATGTATTACTTGCCAAGCGAAGCAAGAACTTTCTTTGTGATTTCGGCGATAAGTTCGTTATCTTCGTTATCGCAAGAACCTGTGCATGCGCCTCCGCATGAATGACAACTCGGCTTGCCCGCTTTTGCATTGGGGCAAAGATCCGCAGGATGCTTACCTTTAAGACCGAATTGGCGTCTGATTTCATAAAGTCTTTGAACTTGAGCGTCAGACAATTGTTTAGGTCCGCCAAGCATCTTTGATTGATAAAGAAGCTGTGCATAAAATTCCAAAGATTCCATTTTATGATAAGCATTAAGAAGCGAATCGGAAAAAGCAAGCGCTCCGTGATTGGCAAGAAGAACCGCGTCGTAATATTGAAGATATTTTGAAACAGCGTCCGGAATTTCTTCGGTGGAAGGCGTACCGTATTCAGCTATCGGCACACACCCCAACGCTATAACAGCTTCCGGCATAATCGGTTCGGTAAGCGGAATTCCCGCGATGGCAAAACTTGTGGCATAAAGCGGATGCGCATGAACAACGCTGTTAACATCCGGTCTTTCTTTATAAACTCTCATATGCATTTTTATTTCGGAACTCGGTTTAAAGCCTTCGTAAGCCTGAATTACTTTTCCTTCGGCGTCAACCTTGCATATATATTCCGGCGTCATAAATCCCTTCGAAACTCCCGTGGGAGTGCATAAAAACTCGTTATCGTTAAGCTTTACGGAAATATTACCGTCGTTTGAAGCAACCATACCTTTGTCGTAAATTCTTTTACCGATTTCGCAAATTTGTTTTTTGATTTCGTATTCTGACATTTTTTCTGTCTCCTTTATATAATATTTTATTTCTCTAAATATATAATACCACATTTATTTTGTTTTGTCAAGTATAATCAATCAATAAATGTTGTTTTTGTTTGAGTTTTGTGTTGTTTTGCGTTGTTTTTCTCAAAACTGAATATGTTTATTACCATTTTGTGAACAAACAAACATTTTTGAACCGCACCAAACATCAATCGCTTTGAAGAAATTCCAACAGTTCTTTTATCCCCATATTTTTTTTGGAAGAAGTTAAAAAAATCTTTTCACATCCGCAAAGTTCAAGTCGCAATTTAGCGGCATCAATATTGGCACGGCAAGAATCACATTTTGTAATTATTCCTATAACAGGTCTGTTTGCAACCGCGGCACATGCAGGAGGAAACAAGCAAAAATCATCAGTCGCGCAAAGAACAAGCCCAACAACATCCGCTTCATATGAATATACCGCAAGTGCTCCGCCAAAATCATTTCCTTCGGAGTACTCTCCGGGAGTATCTATGAAATTGTCGGAATAATCAATATACTGTGTTTTGCGATATATTAATTTTTCTCCTTTAAGCGCTTCCGTCAACGTTGTTTTACCGCTTCCGCTTTTACCCATAAAAATAATTTTTTTCATTATGTTTTAGTAATCTCGCATACCGAAAAATCAAGTTTATTTTCAGCATACCGTACCGCCGAATCAAGTGCCGCTTCAACTTCGGAAACAGTCCCAACAACAATCAGCGTTCCTGAAAACCTATCCACAAAACCGATTTCGGCTCCGGAAGACTTCATTGACAAATCCGCAGCGATAATTGCATATTCGCTCGGACACATCGTTATAATTCCTATTGCGGATTTTGAAGAATAATCAACCGTTGGGTCAAGACCGAGCTTTCGATAAAGCGTATTATCGGGATTTGCTATAATGTGTGCAAGAGTTATTTGCTTTCCCGGAACGGTTTCCTGAACAATTCTTTGTTTGGATTCATATATATCCATCTTACTACCCTCCGATTGTTGCCGTAATTCCGCATTTTTCGGCAACTTTGCGCAATGTTTCCATTTTTTCTTTTGTGGGAACTGAAACATCGCCCATTTCATATTTTCTGTCAAGACCTATATATTTATCGTACCCCAAACGATGATATGGTAGCAAATGTATTTTTGAAACATTTGGCAATGAAACTGCAAAATCCGCAATGTCTTTTATATCGCTTGCATTATCGTTAAAAGTCGGTATAACAGGCACTCTTACGGTAAGATCTACGCCGCTTTGCGCAATTTTTCGCGCATTTTGCAAAATCAACTCGTTTTTAAGGCCGGTAAAACGCTCATGCTTTTCGGAATTCATGTGTTTAATATCCATAAGAACATAATCCAAAAGCGGCAATATTTCATTAATCATATTCCACGGCAAACACGCCGTTGTTTCGACAGCAGTTGTAATGCCGTTTTTTTTACATTCTTCAAGAAGCGCTTTTGCAAATTTCGTTTGACATAAAGCTTCGCCGCCGGAAAGAGTGATTCCTCCACCGCTTCTTCTGTAATAAGGAAAATCTTTAAGTACCTTTTCCATAACCTCTCCGACGGTAACATCGTATCCGATATTTTTTTCGCCGTCGTTTGTTTTCATTTTTTGAAATGCATAGCTTTGAGATTCCGGATTACAACACCACCGACAACGAAGAACGCAACCTTTAAAAAATACTATTGTTCTGATTCCCGGTCCGTCGTGAGTGGAAAATTTTTGTATGTCGAAAATTCTTCCGACAACGGAAACGTTATCCATAATTATTTCCTTTTCATTTTTTTGAATAACAACCAAATAAATAATTGCAATTGTGAATTGAATACTTAAAAAGCCGATTGTTCGGTTCGATTGATAATATCGTCCTGAAGTGATTTCGAAAGCGTTGTAAACAAAGCACTGTAACCCGCAACTCGCACCACCAAGCTTTTGTATTTTTCAGGATTTTTTTGAGCGTCTTGCAGCGTTTGACGGCTGACAACGTTAAACTGCATATGACTTCCCTTCATTTCAAAATAGGTTTGAACCAACGAAACAAAATTTTCAAGTCCGCGTTCCCCCTCAAGCGCGCTTGGGTGAAATTTCATATTAAAAAGAGTTCCGTTCGACGCAATACTATGATCCAAACGAGACACCGAATTTGCCGCAGACGTCGGACCGTTAATATCCTTTCCGGCACTTGGCGAAACACCGTCGGCAACCGGCGTTCCCGAATATCTACCGTCAGGCGTTGCACCCGTTTGAGCCCCCAGCGGCACGTTTGCCGATACCGGATAAAGTCCGGCTTGAAAAATTCCGCCACGCGGGTTTTTATAATTCGGTAACGGTTTCGTATATGTATACGCCGCTTCACGCGCTATGTTATCCACAGAATCAATATCATTTCCGTATTTTGGAGTGGAAATTATCATTTTTCGAATTTCATCGTATCTTTCCGCTCTATTTAACGATTTCACTTCATCATATATTTTTGAAATTATTTTTTCGTTAATGTCAATACCGTTTTTTTGCAACTCCAATGCAATTTGCTTTGTTGTTTCTTCAATATCGTATGCTTTTCCGAAATTCGACTCAAGAGCTTCTTTAAGTTCGGCAAGAGTAAATTTGTTTTGTTCAAATACCAACGTTTTTATTGCATACAGAGCGTCGGCAACGTTTGCAATGCCAAATCCCTGCGGTCCCGTAAAATTATAAACGCACCCGCCCTGTTCGGGAGTTTTGCCTCTTTTTACACAGTCGTCCAACATTGAAGAAAGGTATGGCAAAGGACAACGCTCGGCATGCGCCTTATCTATAGCGTTATCGGCATTCACAAGCAACGAAATGCAATAATCCGTTTGCTTTTTATACGCATTGAAAAAATCGTCGTAAGTTTTAAAATCATTTATATTTCCGGTTTCGATTCCGACTTTTTCTCCGTCCAACACGCCGTTTGAAAATACCATTTCCATAGGCTTCAGCATATTGAAAAACGCGGCGTCATGCCAACCCCAGGTTTTTCCCGCCACCTGCGGTTCAACGCAACCGATTATGTTATAATCTCTTGCTTCTTCAATTGTAAGACCTCTTGACATAAGCGACGGTATTATTACCTCGTCGTTGTAATATGCGGGAAGTCCGACGCCGGTTCTTGTAAGCTCTGCGGCGCGTATCAAAAATTCGTGTGGAGTTTTATTCCAAACTCGAACGGAAAACGACGGTGCGGGAAGCATCACGTGCATTGTTGCGTCTATACACATAAAAGAAAGGTCGTTGGTTGCGTCTTCGCCGTTTCTGTCCTGACCGCCCGCAATAAGATTTTGAAAAAGCGAATATCCGGCAAATCCCTCGGCGGAAGCCGCGTCGCGGCATTTGTTCAAATCGTTAAATTTTACCCAAATGCAGTCCATAAGTTCCTGAGCAAATTCTCCGGTTATTTTTCCGTTATCTATATCCGCTTTGTAATAAGGGTACATATAGTTATCAAAACGCCCCGGAGAAATTGAGTGTCCGCTTGATTCGATTTGCAAAAGCATTTGAACAAACCAAAAACTTTGGCAAGCTTCATAAAAAGAACTCGCGCCGTTTTCCGGAACCCTTTCACAGTTTTTTGCAATTTGAATAAGTTCGGCTTTTCTTGCGGAATTTGTTTCTTTTTTTGAAATATCAAGCGCAAGTTCGGAATATCTTTTGGCATATGTAATTACCGCTTCGCAACTCATAATAACACCGTCAAGAAGTGCTTTTTTTTCGGCGTAATTCGCGTCGCCCAAACACATTTTTGAAATTTCGCTTTTTACTTCATTGATAATTCCGCGATAGCCGATTTTTAACACCTTTTCATATTG
>CAZJCI010000052.1:0-5635 GCA_964544455.1 uncultured Oscillospiraceae bacterium | reverse complement strand
GAACCGTTACATGACCGACTCCGTTATAAAAATAATTTCCCGGGGTAAAAACATTATGCTCCATAGCTTTTTTTGCTTCGGGCGCAATAAACGAGGTTGCAAGTTCGCTTGTTGTTTTTCCTTTCCAATATTTATATACGGTTTTAAGCGTATTTTTTGTTTGTTCGGAAATATAAAACGGATCTGCGGAACGCTTTTCCAAAGTATCGAATTCGGCTTCGAGCCATTCGAACGAAAATTCCGGGAACACTTGACAGCTTCTCGGCGCAACCGTTGCGGAACCGACAACAAGCTCGTTCGGTCTTATTGTAATCGGAATATTTTCAAGTATATTTTTAAAAGCCTTTGCGCGTCTTGTAACAATGGGCTCTCCTTCCGTTTGCATATAGCTTTGAGTAAGTAAAACAGCCCTGTCCGCTTCAATTTGCGGCATTTTTTCAAACAAATTCTTTTTTAATTTTTCAATTCTTTCGCTTTTTTGAAATTTTGTACTGTTATACGCCGACAAAAAAATCACGTCCTTGTTTATGATTACCGTTTTGTTGACAAAATTATACATCTTTACGGTTTCCTATTATATTATACTATATTCAAAGTCATTTGTCAAGAGAAACAACAACATTTTCTTTGATTCTTCAATATTTCGGGCAAATAATTGTCTGTTTATGTTGTTTTTTGTTTTATAATTAAAACGGCATTGATCACAAAGCAACGCCGTTAAATATATTCACAATACTAAATTCAAAATTTTTTCAATTCCGTCTTTTCCGCAATCAACACATATATCGCAACTTTCATAAAGCTCTTTGCACTTTTTTCCTACGCACAATTTTAGCTTTGCGTTTTTCATCATGGCAACATCGTTTCCGCCGTCTCCCATACATACCGTATCGAATTTTGACAACATAAGTCTTGATTGCAAATCCGAAAGAGCCACGCCTTTATTGCAAAAACGGTTTACATATTGTGCGGTTTCACAGTCGTTTCCGTCCCAATGCATTCGCAACGCAGTATTATCCGGAAGTGTTATTGCACTTCCGTAAGTTGTAATTTTAAATATTTTTTCTTTAATTTCGTATATACCATTTACAAATTCCGCGTTTAAATCAGGTTTTGGTTCATTATTTGCGCCGAAAAAATAATTGTTGCAAGCACCGTGAAGAACAAACGAAAAATTCTTTGTCGCTTTGGCATATTTAAAAAAAGGTTCAATATCGCTTAACCCAATTTGCCTTGCATAAAGAGTTTTTCCGTTTTTTACCGTATATGCCCCATCGCAACATATATAATAAATTATATTTTTATATTGCGGCAAAAAATTCAACAATTCACTATATGTTCTTCCGGAAGATACCGCAAAAACAATTCCTTTTCCCGTAAGCGTATCCAACGCACGGCATATTTCTTCGGATACGGCTTCTTCTTCGCAGGCAAGCAACGTTCCGTCAAAATCCGAAACAACAAGTTTTACAAATTTGTTTTCCATAGTTATATATTATCAAAAAGGGATTTTAATTTGTTTTTATTTTCTTTTTTCTTAATGTCGGTTTCTTCAAGGTCAACGGTTATATCGGCAATATTTCCGTTTGAATCGAAAGTTACGTATACTATATCCGATTCGCGACAACAATTCATAAAGCTTTTAACAGGCGTTTCGATTATTTTACCGTTCGAGCAACTTTCAAGTGTAATAATACCGTCTTCCATTCTGTCAACCGTATATTTTTCCGTTTTCAAAATTATCCTCCGCTAATAAGAAATATGAATTTCCGTCAATCCGTCCGAACCGGAAATATAATGTTCGCCCGCCCCCATAGCTTCCAAAAGACGTTTGGTCTCAAAATATATTTCTCCTTGCGCTGTGTTTTTATCCGTATATTTTTGCGGTATACTCCAAAGACACACATCCGGCGTTGCAATCGCATACACTTCGGAAAGTGCGCCGCTTATTCCGTGATTTGCCATTTGAACAATATCGCAGTTAAGCTCGTTTTTATATTTTTCAAGCATAGGTATACTCGCGTCTCTCATTATATCGCCAAGGAAAAGAATTGATGTGCAATACATACTGAATTTAAAAACGGTGCTTGTATTATCTATGTAATTCTCAACAAAATTTCCGTCTCCACCGGAAAAAACTCTGATCATAGTTCTGCCAAGCTTTATCCTGTCACCGGCATGCACCGATACCGTCGGTATACCGCTCTTCTTTAAAAGTGCGTCGCACATGGAAACAAACGGAGCACCGTCGGGTTCATACTTTTTTACCGCTTCAATACTTACATGCGAATAAAAAATTTTGTGTATCACTATATCGTTCGGTAAATCCAAAAGAATATCCGCAAGAGCACCGGCATGCCCCGGATGAAAATGCGTTATAAACCACGCCGTGATTTCGCCGTTGCATTTTTCGCGAATTAATTCGCACAATTCCTGCGCATATTCGTCATAGCCGCCATCTATAACAAAGCTTCTGCCATCTGCAGCGTTAATGATATATCCCATAGAAGTTTTGCTTTCCGGGCACGGAAGCTGAAAAATTACATAATCCTTATCCGGAGCTATTTTATATTTCGGCGACATATCCGTACTCCTTTCGGCAAATTTCGAGCATTAAAAAACAATCGTCGCAGAGAATTGCCACAACGATTCGGGAACTACTTATCAGCCTATTAAGTATAGCAGTTTTTTTTGTCTGTTTCAATAACAATTTATTTATTTTGTTATTATTAAATTAATATTATGTAACAATTGGCGTGTTTTATTATATCATAATATTTTTTCTATACTCAAAACATTCAACGTATTCCCATCAACATTAAATTTAATATTAAATCCGTAAAATTCAAAAGAATAAATTCTCGACGAATCCGCAATGTAAGCGGGACGTGGATCCTGTTCCAGTATTCCAATCAATTCATCACGATGTTCGCTTGGAAAGCGAGACAGAACTTCACGTGAAACAACCGTTTTCAACAAAACTCCGACTTTTTTATAGGAAGTATCGGAAGAAAACCCGGACAATGCCGACGGTATACTGTCTGTTATCGGCAAATAAGGTTTTATGTCAATTATCGGTGTACCGTCAAGCATATCCGCTCCCTTTACGGAAATAACCGTATCTTTACCTGCGGTCACGCTGATTTTTTCAATTTTCAGAACCGACATTCCTATGAAATTCGGTCTGTACGGAGAGCGAGTTGCAAACACTCCCATTCTGACGTTACCGCCGAGTTTAGGCGGTCTGACGGTAGCTCCGATTTTTGAATTTAAATTTTCCGAAAAAATCCACAACGCCCATATATGAGAAAATCCTTCAAGTCCGCGAACCCAATCATAGCCGCAATACTTTTTTTCAAAGATTATTTCACCGCTCAATTCCGATACTATGCCGCTTTGCCTCGGAATCCCGAATTTTGATGAAAAACCCGTTTTTATATGCGCTATCGGCGAAATTTCATATAAACATTTTTCGTTCATTTTACACCGCTGTTTTTGAATATTTTTGCCAATGCGTCGTATCCGAATTCATTTTTAAGTATTTCCAAAAGTCGCGACATAGGCAACCCTACAACATTGTAATAGTCTCCGTGTATTTCCGATACAAAAGCTCCCGCCAACGCTTGAATTCCGTATCCGCCCGCTTTATCGTAAGGTTCCCGTGTGGAAACATATCCGTCTATTTCTTCTTTTGAAAGACGGCGAAACGTTACCATTGTTTCAACGCTTTCGCATATTTTTTTCGAACCGCAAATTATGCAAATTCCACTTATCACGCTATGAGAATTTCCCGAAAGAATATTCATCATTTCAGTTGCTTCGGCTACTGTTGACGGTTTGCCAAGAACCTTGTTTTCGGCAAAAACAAGCGTATCCGCACCAATAATTATCGTATCGTTTTCGAACCTTTCAGCAACAAAACTCGCCTTTTTTTCCGCAAGATACTTTACAACTTCATTGGGAACGGTTATACTTTGCGGAACGGTTTCGTCAATATCCGCCGAAAAGCTTTGCGCTTCAATGCCGAATTTTTTAACAAGTTCCATTCTTCGCGGAGATTTTGAAACAAGAATAACGTTTTTCATATAATTAAAGAACCTTTCTGGCAATAATAAGTGCCGCAAAAATACATATAATACAGGATATCGTAAGATTAATCGAAATTCCGAATTCCATGGATAAAACTCCAAGGTTTAGTTTCAGGGGACTTGTCATACCGAAATTTATACCGTACGAAAGCCATGCAAGAGCGTCTATACCCGCTGTCACACCGCCGATAAGCGTTCCCACAACAACTCCGGAAAGTATCATAATAATGTAAAGTAATGCTTTTGTGTTCATCTTTTTCACTCCTTTAACCTTTCAATAATTTTTCGTGTTCTTTATAATCCGGCATAAATTTTTTTATAAATTCATAAAATTCTTTTCCGTGATTATGATATTTTATATGAGCTATTTCATGAAGTACCACATAATCTATGCATTGTTCCGAATATTGCATAAGTCTTAAAGAAAAGCACAACGAATTTTTTCCGCTGCAACTGCCGAAACGCTTTTTGGCGTCAGTTATTTTTATGCCGCTTGGTGAAAGTCCGGTTATTTTTGAAAAATATTTAACTTTTTCCGGAATAATATTTTCGGCTTTTTCCCTGAGAGCTTTAGCCTCCTCTTTTGTCGGTTCGGGATAATTTTCCTTTTTGGTTTGAATTCTTATTAAAGATTTTTCAATCCATTCTGAATTATCCGCAATTAATTTTCGTATTTGTCCATCGGGATATTTTTGCGGAACCCGCACAACAACTTGCATATTATCCGTTACCTGTATTGCCACGGTTTTCCGTTTTGACCGAATTATTTCGACATTCATGGTAAAATTCTCTTTTCTTAGGTCACTTTACATATTATTTTACAATATTTTTTCTCAATTGTCAAGTCGGTTCAAGACTTTACGCTATATAAAATTACAATAACAGCATACTATAACCGAAAGTACACAAATCGTGATTGATTTTTATAATTTTTTATGATATAATTATGATAAAATCATAAAAACCGTCCGTAAGTCAAACGGCATTAATTATTAAAACATTTTTCGGACGTAGAAAACGGAGCTAATATGTCTTTAAATATATCAAAGGAAACACGCGAAAACCTTGTTGAAAAAATTAACTGTATTAAAAATTATATTGCCACGGCTCCTCAAGATAAAAATTCAGCGCAACTTTTAACATATATTGACGAAATCGAAAAAGACATAAAACGCCAAAAATACGGACTTGTTTTTGAAGAGCACAGCGAAAGCGTTGACGAACTTTTGAAAACGCATATTCCGATTTTAACGGAAGACAGAGATTTGTTTATAAAAAACGGCGGTCAAATGAATTTTATTATTGAAGGCGATAATTTGGCAAGCTTGCAACTTTTGGAAAAAACACATAAAGGCAAAATCGATTTAATTTATATAGATCCACCGTATAATACGGGAAATAAGGACTTTGTTTATGATGACGTTTTTGTTGACGGCAACGATGCTTTCCGCCACAGCAAATGGCTTTCTTTTATGGAAAAACGTTTGCAAATTGCAAAAAAACTTTTATCCGAAAACGGCGTAATTTTTATCAGCATTGACGATAAC
>CAZJCI010000051.1:0-12197 GCA_964544455.1 uncultured Oscillospiraceae bacterium | reverse complement strand
ATAATTTTATAATTTACAACACATATTTTCGGTAATTCACAAAACAAAAATTAATGTTCAAACACCGAAATTTATTTCGTAGCGAAATCAACCCAAAAAATTGTGTGAATGTATAAAAACAGTTTTCAAATAGCAATTTGCACAAATACTTACATAACCGCAAACAAAAACTCCCGAAATCGGATTTTACCGATTTCGGGAAACTTTTTTTGCACACTATTTTGGGGACGTTATGCAAAAGCCCCATTGCAACAAGTTTGAAAGCTGTATCATAACGATACAACTTATAAACATCAAACCGAAAACCGAATTAATACATACCGCCCGCAGCAGGATTCGGAGCTTCCTTAACGGGTTCGGGCTTATCGGCAACAAGAGCTTCCGTGGTAAGAATCATAGAAGCAACCGAAGCGGCATTCTGAAGTGCGGATCTGGAAACCTTTGTAGGGTCAACAATTCCGGCTTCAAACATATCGCAATAAACTTCGTTATATGCGTCGTAGCCATAGCCGGGCTTACCGCTGTTCTTAATGTGTTCAAGAATAACGGAACCGTCTTTACCCGCATTTGCGGCAATCTGACGAACAGGCTCTTCAAGCGCGCGAAGTACAATTCTAACGCCGGTCTTTTCATCGCCTTCAACAGTTTCAACAAGCTTTTCTACTGCGCCCGTAACGTTTACAAGCGCCGTTCCGCCGCCGGGAACAATACCTTCCTCAACAGCAGCCTTTGTTGCGTTAAGCGCGTCTTCAATTCTAAGCTTCTTTTCTTTCATTTCGGTTTCCGTTGCTGCGCCAACCTTAATAACGGCAACACCGCCGGCAAGCTTTGCAAGTCTTTCCTGAAGCTTTTCTCTGTCGAAATCAGACGTCGTCGTTTCAATAGCGGCTCTAATCTGACCTATGCGAGCCTTAATTTCATCGGGATCGCCTTTACCGCCGACAATAATTGTATTTTCCTTTGTAATTTTAATCTGTCCGGCTTTACCAAGCATATCGAGCGTAGTATCCTTAAGTTCAAGTCCAAGTTCTTCGGAAATAACCTGACCGCCGGTAAGAATGGCAATATCTCTGAGCATTTCTTTTCTTCTGTCGCCGAATCCGGGAGCCTTAACGCCGACACAAGTAAACGTTCCGCGCAACTTGTTGACAATAAGAGTCGAAAGAGCTTCGCCCTCAATATCTTCCGCAACAATAAGCAACTTTTTGCCGGATTGCATAACTTGTTCAAGAAGAGGAAGAATTTCCTGAATGTTGGAAATTTTCTTATCCGTAATAAGGATAACGGGTTCTTCAAGAACAGCTTCCATTTTATCCGTATCGGTTACCATATAGGGAGAAAGATATCCTCTGTCGAATTGCATACCTTCAACAACTTCGCAATATGTTTCGGCGGATTTGGATTCTTCAACGGTAATAACGCCGTCGCTTGTAACCTTTTCCATCGCATCCGCAATAAGCTTACCTATAACTTCGTCTGCGGAAGAAACCGCGCCTACTCTTGCAATATCCTGCGAACCGTTAACCTTGTGCGAAATATTTCCAAGTTCCGCAACAGCCGCGTCAACCGCTTTTCCGATACCTTTTTTAATAATCATCGGATTTGCGCCCGCAACAACGTTTTTCATACCTTCGCGAACAAAAGCCTGCGCAAGAAGAATAGCGGTTGTGGTACCGTCGCCGGCGGCGTCGTTTGTTTTTGTGGCAACTTCCTTAAGAAGCTGTGCGCCCATATTTTCCATCGGATCTTCAAGTTCGATTTCCTTTGCAATAGTAACGCCGTCGTTCGTAATAAGCGGAGAACCGTATTTCTTATCAAGAACAACGTTTCTTCCTTTGGGACCCATTGTTATTTTAACCGTATCGGCAGTAATATCAACGCCCTTAACAAGAGCGTTTCTGGCGTCAACGCCATGAGAAATAAGCTTCGACATAATAAAATACCTCCAAAATCATAAATTTCGCTCAACAAGCGTCAAAACGTTCAGTCTTCAACAACAGCAAGAATATCGGCTTGCCTTACAATGGTGTATTCTTCACCGTCGCATTTTACTTCGGTTCCGGAATATTTGCTTGTTATAACCTTATCGCCTTTCTTAACTGTCATAACAACTTCTTTTCCGTCAACCGTACCGCCGGGACCAACTTCCACTACAATCGCAAAGCTGGGCTTTTCCTTTGCGGCTCCGGTAAGAATAATACCGCTCTTTGTTGTTTCTTCGGCTTCCGTCGCCTTGATAATAACTCTGTCTGCAAGTGGCTTGAGTGTCATATCAAACTCCTCCTTTGTAATAAAAAAAGATATTTTTACCGTGTTGTTAGCACTCTTTAAATGTGAGTGCTAAAACTACATTAGGTATTGTAGTACAATAATATTGAAAAATCAAGTGTTTTTTGACATATTTACATTTTTTTAACATTTGAAATTTGCAAATTCGGTTGCCGTTTGCTAATTCGACGTCAAAAATCAAAATACAACATCATTTTCCGCCTTTTTTGTTTGAAACATCTTTATAATATTGATATAAGTTACACTTAATCATACCGTTATAAAGTTTTCTTGCCTTGTTCGCCCGCTTACCGAAAATTCTTTCAAATTCTTCTTCCGACGTCAAAACATACATTTGCCAAGGAGGAACAAGTCCCGAAAAGGTTTTTCCAAGCTTTGCATAAAGTTCTCTTGCCTCTCTTACGGAACCAAGTCTTTCGCCGTAGGGAGGATTGCAAACAATTGTAGTTCTTTCACCGGTATCCGTAATTGTCAAAGCGTCTTTAACAAAAACCTTTATATATTCTTCAACTCCTGCCCTTTTGGCGTTTTCTTCTGTTAATTCCGCACATTCCTTTGTTATATCCGAAGCCCACGCTCTGAACGCCGTGTCCTTATTAATCGCCGACCGAGCTTCCTCTCTTGCGGCGCGCCATTCTTTTTTGGGAATCCACGAATAATGCTCCGATGCAAATCTTCTGTTTATCCCCGGCGCAGTATTCGTCATTATAAGAGCCGCCTCAATGGCAATTGTACCGGAACCGCAAAACGGATCCCACGTAATAACGTTTTCACGGGGACGCGAAAGTTTTACCAACGCCGCCGCAAGCGTTTCCCGGAGCGGAGCTTCCGCGGATTTTTCACGGTAACCTCTCTTAAAAAGCGGCTCGCCGGAAGTATCAATCATAAGCGCGGCTTTGTTGTTAAGAATAAAAAATTCAATTTTAACCTTTGTTTCGGTTTCTTCAAACCACGAAATTCCGTAAACGCTTTTCAGTCTTTGCACCATCGCCTTTTTAACAATACTCTGACAATCCGGAATACTTGCAAGTTGCGATTTTACGGAATGACCGGAATTCGGAAACGAATCCTTTTCGCCGATAAAATTTTCCCAAGGAATAGCTTTTGTTCCGTCAAAAAGTTCGGAAAAAGTTTTTGCTTCAAATTCGCCCGCAACCAAATATACCCGTTCCGCGCACCTAAGCCATATATTACAGCGAGGAATCGCGGTAATGTCCCCCTCAAAATAAACTCTTCCGTCAATGGTTTCCAAACGCTTATAACCCAAAGCGTCTATTTCTTCTCCCACAAGCCTTTCAAGTCCGAAAAGACAGGTTGCGGCATATTTAAAAATATTCATAATCTTAAATTACCTTCCGTCGGTATTTTTACGTTTGCCGCACATACCGTTAAAAAACGTTTTCATAATCGTCGTCGCGTTTTCCGAACATATGCAATAAAATTCGATTAATCAAAGCTTTTGCCGCAACAATAACCGAATAAATCACAACAAAAACCACCGAACCGACAATAATAACGCTCGGCGTAACAAATCCTTCCTTTGCGCCCACGGAAAAAACAAAAAACCACAGCGCAAACGCCGTATAAGAAAACGCAAATTTCAAAAGCCTTGCAATAATCGCGTTAAGCTTTTCAAAAACGTCAACAACAACAACCGCCAACGCCGTCACCGCCGCAAAAAACATTGCCTGCCAATAAAGCGCAACAACTTTCATCTGGTTCGAAAGCACAATATGGTTGACGTCGGTTGTAAAATAATTAAACGTCACCATTCCCAAAGTTACAAATGTAAAAATCGCAAAGGTTATGAAAAAAAATCTTTTAAGCATACGTAAAACTTTCATTGTTTCAACCGTCCCCCTTTTAAATTTCAATGTATAATATCACACTTTAACAAAGTTTTCAAGAGTCAAATTTCCAAAATAATATAAACAATTCCTGAACTTCGCAAATGTTACCGCAAATTCAGCATTATTTCACACAAAACGGTTGCATTATCACCTCTTTCGGCATATAATAACAGAATACAATTCACCAATCGGAGAAATAAAAATGTTCGGATATATCAAACCGTATGAAGACGAATTAAAGGTTCGGGATTTTAAACTTTACCGCGCGCTTTATTGCGGCTTATGCAAAAGCGCAGGTAAGCAAATAAGCCTTTTTTCTCGTTTGTTTTTGAATTACGACTATACTCTTTTTGCCGCCGTTCGTATGATTTTCAACAACACCGACTATACCGTAAAAGAATCCCGCTGTTTTTTGCGTCCGTTTTCAAAAACAACCATAGTGAGCGATAATTCCGATACGGCTCTTGCCGCCGCAACTTTTTCGGTTCTGACCTATCATAAGCTTGCCGACGATATAAAAGACGAAAATTTCATAAAATCCCTCGGCGCACGTATTTTGCTTCCGTTGGCTTGGCATATGAGCAAAAAAGCAAAGAAAAACGGATTTTCCGACGTAAACTTAATTGCGGAAGAATATATCGAAAAACTTTCGCAAGCCGAACAAAACCCAAATACCGATATTTTCGAAGCCTCCGAAATATTCGGCGAAATGCTTGGATATATTCTTAAACTCGGCTTGCCGGAAGACGAAGCCCAGAACGCTTTTACCGTCGGATTCGAAATAGGACGTTTTATATATATTGCCGACGCAATCGACGATATTTTCAAAGACGAAAAAAGCGGCTCTTTCAACCCTCTCCTAAATACCTTCAAAAACGGCAACCAAGCCGTATGTCAAGCGGAACAACAGCTGAATTTGTTTTTGCACGGCACCGATTCTGCCGCCGATATAATAAGCGGCAAAAAGCTTTCTTTGGGCAAAAAAGGCGTCGCTCTTTGCGAAATAGTTCAAAACGTCCTTTATCTCGGCTGTCCCGCAACGCTGAAAGATATTATCCGCAAACAAAAAAATCACGGCTCGAACAATTCGAAAGGAATTGATATATGAAAAATCCATATGAAATTTTGGGAGTATCCCCCAACGCAAGCGACGATGAAATAAAAAGCGCATACAGAAAACTTGCAAAAAAATATCACCCCGACGCAAACCCCGGAAGCGAATACGCCGCCGAAAAAATGCGAGAAATAAACGCCGCATACGAAAAAATCCAAGAAATGCGCAGCGGAAAATCCGATTTCGGCTATTCCGGCAATTCGCAAAACGGTTCAAGCGGTTCTTCCTATGCCGAAATGAAAAAAGCCGCAAGAGTACACATAAGTCAGGGAAACATCTTTCAAGCCATAACAATTCTTCAGCACATTCCCGAATATTACCGAGACGCCGAATGGCATTATATCATGGGGCTAACATATCTTAATATGAACAACATCGGGCGAGCCGCACGCGAATTTCACACCGCCTATTCCGCCGAACCGCAAAACCAAGAATATAAAAACGCCTATGAAAGCATAAATTCCCGAACAAACGGATATAAGGACTACACCGAAAACCGAGATTTCGATTCAATAAATTTAGGATGCTCATGTTGCGATTTATGCTCGTGTCTGTTTTGTCTGAACGGCATTTTCAGTTGCTTGCGAGGATGCTGAACACGGAGGAATCGAATTGAAAAAACACGAAATAAAAAAACTTGCCTTAGCCTCGTTGCTTTGCGCGCTTGCGTGCGTAATAATAACAATCGGTTGCATAATAGATATTGCCGACCTCATCGCAAGCGTTTTCGCTTCTTTTGCCGTTGCCTTTTCCGTAATCGAACTGAAAGGCAAATATCCCTATCTTGTTTACGCCGTCACTGCAACTCTTTCGCTGTTGCTGTTTCCAAGCTCCGCCGCAACGCTGTATTTCACGCTTTTTTTCGGATATTACCCCATATTAAAGCCGAAATTCGAACGTCTGCCGCCGCTTGCCGCCACAGTTTCAAAATATTCGGTGTTCAACACGGCAATAATATTGCTGTACTTTATAATGAAAAAAATGTTGCTTACGGACGAAGTTCAAACCGTTGCAATAACAGCCGCTCTTTGGATAACTTCCAATATTTTTTTCGCCGTCTCCGATAAAATTCTTTCACTGTATATCGCAGTATACCTCAAACACTTCCGAAAAAAATGGGGCGTCGATAATTTTTTGAAATAATTATAATATTTCCGATAAAATTCACACGGATTTCACAAACTTCAGTTATAATAATCAAGATTAATCATAAGTAAATAACTATTGCTTTTCGAAAGGAAAAAACAATGAATTCAAATCGTATCACAGCTCTTGTTTGCGCAATACTTTTAACAGCCGCAAGCCTTATTTCATGTAATTCTTCCAACAACGAAACAACAAACGAAAACAAAAACGCCGAAGAAAACGTCGAAAACAATAACAACGTTTCGGATGAATCCGAAGTTCAGGATTCCACCGCAGGTCTTTACGCTTACAATTGGAAATATTCCGACGACGAAGTTATGTTTACAATCGGCGGTCACCCCATAACCTTTGCCGAATATCGCTATATCGCAATGAATTACAAATCTTCTTACGATAACGGCGACGATTCCTATTGGACGCAAGACGCCGAAAACGATTACAAAACCGAAATAGTCAACTACTATAAACCGCTTGTCGGCGCGCAGCTTCTTGCCAACAACGTTTACGGACTCACCCTTGACGAAACCGACGAAGAGGAAATTCAAAATTATATTTCCTATTGTAACTATTATTACGGCGAATCCGCTTTCAACCTCTCCTATCTCAGCGAAGAAATTTTCACAAAAATTTTGGAATACGAATGGTATACAAACAAACTTCTTAAAGCCAACGTTTCCGAAGAGGAATATTCGCAATATATAAAAGATAACGACTACGTTCACGTTCAACACGTTTTAATCAAAACCGTGGACGACGATAACCAAGAATATTCTCAAGAAGTCAAAGAAGAAAAGCTCGCCCTTGCCAATGAAATTTCACAACGCGCAAAAAACGGCGAAGATTTCTATTCCCTTGTGGAAGAATACGGCGAAGACCCGGGAATGAACAATAACCCCGAAGGATATACTTTCACACACGGCAAAATGGTGGAAGAATTCGAAAACGAATCTTTCCGACTTTCCGAAGGCGAAATAAGCGAGCCCATCGAAACAAGTTACGGTTATCACATAATCAAAAAACTTCCGCTCAATACGGAATCGCTCCAAAATCAAAATTTCGACGACTATTGGACAATAGTTTCCGCAATAGCTCAAGATGACGTAACAAACGAAATAACAGGATTTTTGGAGGGCATTGAGGTTGAATATACCGACGCATTTAATTCGCTGACAATGCTTAACATAGGCGTACTCAAAGAACAGCCCGAAAACGAGTCGGAAAACGACGAAAATCAAAACGATACCGATAACAGTGCCTCCGAGTCAGATGAAAACAAAAATAACTCCGAATCCAATGACGATATTTCAACCGACGCCGAAGAATAACAACATTCAAAGACGGAAGCCCATAACGGGTTTCCGCTTTTTTATACGCACTTTTCGCTTTTTATCAAAAATTATTCCAAATTTTACTCAATTCCTATTGCATTATTCCGAAAAATGATATATAATAGTATGAATTTTATTTTTTTCCGAAAGGTATCCAAAAACGGATAACTGTGTAAAATGAACAAAAAACTGCTTTTGGTTTTAACTCTTGCGCTTATTCCGACAATTTGCGCCTGTCAAAACAAAAACAACTCCGAAAATCAAATTTCCGTAATGCTCGTGGAAAGCGAAGGCTTCAGCGTCACAAGCCAAAATCCCGTCAAAATTTCAAGCGGCGAAAACGCGGTTTTCAGCGTAACAACGGATAAAGACTATACTTTTTCAAACGATTTTCCCAAAAACGTAACCTATAAAAACGGAAAAATCACCGTTTCGTCCGTAAAATATCCAAAAACCGTCGAACTCTCCGCCGTTTCAAAAAACAACAAACAAAAATATACGTTCAGTCTTCAAAGTCTGAGCGGCGGCGGATATACATATTCCAACAAAGGAACCGGAAAATATCCTTACGGAACCAAAATCACCGTTTCCGCCACTCCCAAAAAGGATTATGAATTTTTGGGTTGGTCGGAAGAAAAAACTCTTGCGCAGGAGGGAAAGCTTGTTTCAACGGACAAAGCCTATACTTTCATTCTGCATGAAAATATAACAATTCACGCAAATTTCAAAAATACCGCCGTAAAAGAATCGACTTCTTCCTCAAAACCCGTTTCGTCGCTCACGGAATCAAGAATAATTCTTTATAACCCCAACGGCGGCTCAATCGTAAATTCAAACGATGAATTTTATACCGCCCAAAGCTACGATAAATATTTCCTAATGCCAAATACTCTCCCCGGCGCAAACGAGATATTCGTAAAAGAGGGCTATAAACTTATCGGCTTTTCCGATACTCCCGACGGAAGCGGCAATTTCTACGGCATAGGTCACACGGCAAGATTCGCTCCCGGCGAAAAATCCGTAACAACGTTCTATTGCATTTGGGAAAAATACTCCGATTTAAGCAATTTTTCCCACACCGAATATCAGGACGGAATAATGATAACAGGCTATACCGGCAACGAAGAAACCGTTGTAATCCCCGAATTCATCAACGGAAAAAAAGTTATTCGCCTTGCCCAAGGAGCAATCAGCGGAAGCAACATAAAAACGCTTATGCTACCGTATACCCTCGTCGGTGCGGAAAGCGGCGCAATTTGCAATTGCCCTCAGCTCGAAAAAGTGCATATTTCCGACGGCGTCACGGATTTTCCCAACGACGCCTTTGCGGAATCCGCAAAATTCAAAACATTGCATATCGACGCGCTTGTTTGCCCCGCCTATACCTCCAATTACAGAAATTTCTCGCTTAAATATCAATATCTTCTCTCGCTCCCCAACGATAAACCAAAGCTCGTAGTCCTTTCGGGTTCCAACACCGACCACGGCGTGGATACTTTGGAAATGGAAAAAGCTTTGAATAACAAATATTATTGCGTCAACTTCGGAACGGATGCGGCGTTCAACATAACCGTCATTCTGGATTGCGTGGGAAATATGCTTAATAAAGGCGATTATCTTATTCATAATTTCGAACAAATGGATTATTGCCGAGGTTCTTTGGAATTTAACGCTCTTACTTTCCAAGGGTTCGAATCCAACTACGGCTTGCTTCTTAACGCCGATATTTCAAAATATTCAAACATTTTCGAATCGCTTTGCAAATTCAACGAAACAAGAGGAAAATCTCACGGCGGCAATTACAACGTTGCCCCCGGAGTACACAACAAAAGAGGCGAAAAAAATTCAATTCAATCCGATTATAACGACAACAACTTTTTTTCGGGCTCCAACGGTCGTTTTGAATTTTCAAACAGCGTTATTTCCACCGAAGAAGCTCAAAACCTTAACGTCGTATATTCGGAAATTCAAAGCAAAGGCGTAACCGTGCTTATTTCATATCCGTCGTTCAACATAAACGCCGTTCTCGAAGAATACCGAAATACCGGTTCCTATAACGAATACGACGAATTCATCAAAAACAACCTAACCCCGCCGCTGATTTCCGTTGTAAAAGATTACATATTCCCCGGAAAATATATGTCCAACACCGATTATCACCTAAACGCTCATGGGCGAACAATCCGAACCGCAAAATTGCTCCGTGATTTTTGCAACTACACCAAGGACAGTTTTACCCCCATAGACGTTTCAAACGAAGATTTAAGCTTTTGGGAGGATTAAAAATGACAGATATCCTGCTTTTTAAAACGCCGATTCTCATAATTATCACCCTGATTTGCATAATATCCGCAATATTGTGCGCGCTTTTGCCCACCAAAAAAACCATTTCGCTGTTAGGCTCGGCAATTATCGGAACTTGCATTGCCTTTATAATCTTTTTCGGCGGCGGACTTACCGATATATTCACAGCCTTAATACTTTCAATGCTATCGTCATTTGCGGCAGGTTGCGCAAAACAAAAATTCATCGGAGGAAAATAAAATGACATTTAATTCGGCTGCCTTTTTAATATTCTTCCCCATAGTTCTTCTTTTTCATTTTCTGACGCCGCTAAAATACAGAGTTGTTCCGTTACTTGTTCTGAGTTACTATTTTTATGCCTGCTGGAACGTCCGACTTATGGGACTTATTATGTTCACAACCCTAACGTCCTATTTTGCGGGAATTCTGCTTGAGCGCACCGAAAAAAAACACTTGCGCCGTTGCCTTTTGGCAATCACTCTCATTGCTTGCCTCGGCGTACTGTTTTTCTATAAATACTTCAATTTTTTCTCGGAAACCGCAGCAAGCGTAATATCGCTGTTCGGCAATTCTTCCGTTTCCGATTCAAAAACGCTTTCGCTCATTCTTCCCGTCGGCATTTCTTTCTATACTTTCCAAACGCTTTCATATGTGGTTGACGTATACCGAAAAAGCATTTCGGCGGAAAAAAATTTTCTTTATTACGCACTTTTCGTAACTTTCTTTCCCCAACTCGTGGCAGGACCTATCGAAAGACCTGAAAATCTTTTGCCGCAACTAAAAGAGCCGCACAAATTCTCATATGAAAACTTTAAAACCGGCTCGGCAATAATGCTTATCGGCTATTTCAAAAAAATTGCCGTTGCCGACATTGTTTCTCCGTATGTCGATTCGGTTTTCAACAACGCCGCCGACGCAACGGGACTTACTATTATAATTGCAAGCGTACTTTTTGCCGTCCAAATTTATTGCGACTTTTCAGGCTATACAGATATAGCCATCGGATGTTCTCGAATTATGGACATAAAGCTTATGCAAAATTTCAACCGCCCCTATTCCTCAAAATCAATAAAAGAATTTTGGTCAAGGTGGCACATAAGCCTTTCCTCGTGGTTTAAAGATTATCTCTATATTCCTCTCGGCGGCAACCGACGTTCCAAAATTCGCAATATGCTTAATATAATGATTGTGTTCACAGTCAGCGGACTTTGGCACGGAGCCGATATGACTTTCGTCCTTTGGGGCATTTTGCACGGACTTTATCAGGTAATCGGACGAATCACAATAAAATTCAGAAACTCCGCCGTTGCCAAATTGGGACTTACCGAAAACTCCTCGCCCGTAAAATGTTTTCGAACAGCCTTCACTTTTGTTCTTGTAACGTTTGCCTGGATATTTTTCCGAGCCAACAGCGTTTCCGAACTCGGAATTCTTCTTTCAAAACTGCCGCAGCTTGGCAGCCTGTCCGATATAAAATCCGTTATGGGACTAACCGCGTCTTCCGCATTAATATTGACGGCGTTAATTGTTCTTCTTGTTATTTTGGACAAAAAAATGAACCCGCACGGAAGCTTTGAAGGCGTAAACAAGCTTTCAATCTCCTTCACTCCCGCCGAATCGGCAATACTCGTTTGGATGATTTTAACCGCTTGGTTTATTCTTTATTCCAAAGGAAGTTCAAGCACCTTTATTTATTTTCAATTCTGAGAAAAGGAGCACAAAAAATGAAAAAATACCTTAAATACATATTTTGCTCCGTAATACCCTTTTGCGCGGTTTTGCTTCTTCCCGTCATAATCCTCATTGCAATGAACAAAAGCGTTCCCGCTCAATACGGTAACACATTTCTTGCGGGGTTGCCCACCAAATATAACCGCCTTTATTCCGTAAAAGAACCAAAAATCATAGTTGTGGGAGGAAGTAACGTCGCATTCGGTCTGGACAGCAAAAAAATGGAAAAACAGCTGAATATGCCGTGCGTAAATTTCGGTTTATACGCCGACCTCGGCACAAAAGCAATGCTCGACCTTTCCCAAAATGCAATCTCCGCAGGCGATATAGTCGTCATTTGCCCCGAAACGGATTCGCAAACATATTCGTTGCATTTCGACGCCCGCAATATGTGGCAAGCGGCGGAAGCAAAGCCCGCAATGCTTGCGAAACTAA
>CAZJCI010000050.1:0-12223 GCA_964544455.1 uncultured Oscillospiraceae bacterium | reverse complement strand
CTACACGGAGGAAAGCATTATGCAATTTAAAATAACGGGCGGTAGCGAAGGAGCCGTCATAACAACGGATAAACAAACGGAAAAAAACGGAGTGTTATATGTCGAAGTAAAAATGACTCTTCCCAAAGCCGACTATCCCAAAAAATTCAGTATTCATTGGAATTTTCCCATACACGATTGCTATTCCGTATGGAGCCCGTCCATAAAAACAGGAAGACAGCTCGGTCCCGATTGGGGCAAAAGAACAACAAGTTCAAGACTTGCGGCGTGGATGCCGTTGCACACAATAGTATCCGCAACCGGCAAAAACAGAATGGCAATTGCAATTTCGGATGCAATCACTCCGTGCGCAATTGCAACCGGTGTGTGCGAAGAAAACGCAGAGCTTGATTGCCGCATAGATTTTTTCACCAATTTGGTTTCGCCGCTTAAAGAGTATTCGGCAACAATCAGAATAGATACAAGAGATATTGCATATTACGACTCGATTTATGACATTTCGGAATGGTGGGAAAAAGAATGCGGATATAAACCTGCGCACGTCCCCGACTATGCGCGACTGCCGATGAATTCTTTGTGGTACAGCTATCATCAGCAACTCAATCCGCAGGAAATAATCGAAGAATGTAAGCTTTCAAAATCGATCGGAATGGAAACGGTTATTGTTGACGACGGATGGCAAACAGACGACAACTCAAGAGGTTATGCGTTTTGCGGCGATTGGGAAGTAGCAAAATCCAAAATTCCGGATATGAAAAAGTTTGTGGAAGACGTCCACAGTACCGGAATGAAAATAATGATATGGTACAGCGTTCCTTTTATGGGCGAAAAAGCAAAGAATTACGAACGTTTTAAAAATATGCTCCTTACGGATTGCGGCGGTTACGGATTTCACGCACTTGATCCGCGCTATAAGGAAGTACGCGAGTTTCTTATCGGGTTATATTCCCATGCGGTAAAAGAATGGAAACTCGACGGATTAAAGCTTGATTTTATCGATGCGTTCGCTTTAAAGGGAAAATCCGCAGAATTTGATTCCAAACGCGATACTCAAAGCTTGGAAGAAGCCACCGACATACTTATGACGGAAATAACTCGGTCGCTTACGGCAATAAATCCGGACATACTAATCGAATTCAGACAAGCATATGTTGGTCCCGCAATCAGAAAATACGGAAATATGTTGCGTGTTGCCGATTGCCCAAACGATGCTGTTATGAATCGAATCGACGTTGTAAATTTAAGGCTGACATCGGGAAAAACTGCCGTCCATTCGGATATGATAATGTGGAATGCGGGCGAACCTGTCGAATGTGCCGCGCAACAGTTCGCAAGTATATTATACAGCGTTCCGCAAATTTCTGTTAAATTAAAAACTCTTCCGGAAGACCATAAAAAAATGCTGAAATATTATTTGTCGTTTTGGATTGAAAACAAAGAGCTTTTGTTGGACGGAAAAATTCTTGCGGCAAACCCGGAAAGCTGTTACAGCTTGGTTTGCTCCGAAAAAAACGGAAAAGCAATATTTACTGCTTATACGGACTGCGTGATAGATTCGGCTGAATACAAAGAAATTATTGCCGTCAATTGTACAAGATTCAAATCCTTAATAATAAAAAATGCGTCGGGGAAGAATTATAAAGTGGTTAACTGTATGGGTGAAGAACTGCAAAACGGAAAAATAGATTCAAAATTGTTTGAAGTGAATGTTCCGCTTTCCGGTATGATTTTTATAAAATAATTTAAAACAAAAACAACCGGTTTGGTTTTATAAGACCAAACCGGATTTTTATTTATATACCCGTGTTTTAACAGTTATGCGACTTTGTTTTTTTGCAATTGCTTTACTGCAAAAAGAACTGCAACCATAAGAATTATTGCTATCGGAAGCGCAATAAATACGTTTTGAATAAATCCGGCAATAATATAGCTTACAAACGAAACAGCCGCAACCGTAATTGCATAAGGAAGCTGTGTGTTTACATGGTTAATGTGATCGGATTGAGCTCCTGCGGAAGCCATAATTGTGGTATCGGATATGGGTGAACAGTGATCTCCGCAAACCGCACCCGCAAGGCAAGCCGACATTGCAATTGTTTGAAGTTCTCCCGTAAAGCCCGCACCGATAACAATCGGAATAAGAATACCGAACGTACCCCACGAAGTACCTGTTGCAAACGAAAGTCCGCAAGCAAT
This sequence comes from uncultured Oscillospiraceae bacterium, assembly GCA_964544455.1. Taxonomy (GTDB): domain Bacteria; phylum Bacillota; class Clostridia; order Oscillospirales; family CAG-382; genus SIG622. The sequence continues at coordinate 10,027 of CAZJCI010000050.1, read as the reverse complement.
AAGGAAAATAATTGCGGGAAGAAAGTTTTGAAATCCTGCCGCAGAATTTGCAATGAAATTCGAAACAAAATATTTTGCTCCAAGCATATCGGTCATTCCGCAAAGTGTCCATGCAAAAGTAAGAATAAGAATTGCGGGAACCATTTGCTTAAATCCGTCCGGAAGTGTATCCATAAACGTTTTTAGGTTAAACAATTTTCTGCAAAGATAGTAAATAAACGTTATTATAAGCGCAAGAACAGAACCCAACGAAAGTCCCACCGAAGCGTCGGAGTCGCTGAAAGCTTCAATAAAGTTTACGCCGTCAAAGAAACCGCCGGTATAAATCATTCCGATAACGCAACAAATAATAAGAATTATAACCGGAATTACAAGGTCAATAACCTTTCCTTTGGAGTTGGGTTCGGCTTCATCGTTCTTCAAAACGGAATCTGAACCCGATGTAAACAAATCGCCGTTCTTTGCGTTAATTTCGTGTTTTAGCATCGGACCGTAATCAATTTCCAAAAGCGTAGCCGCAATAATCATTGTTATTGTAAGAAGCGAATAAAAATTATAAGGAATAGCTTGACAGAAAAGTTGAATTCCGTTTACGCCTTCGGGCGCAAAACCGGAAACAGCCGCCGCCCATGAAGAAATCGGCGCAATCATACAAATCGGAGCAGCCGTGGCGTCAATTATGTAAGCAAGCTTTGCTCTGGAAATTTTGTGCGTATCCGTAACGGGACGCATAACGGAACCGACTGTCAAACAGTTAAAATAGTCGTCAATAAATATAAGGCAACCAAGCGCAAAAGTCGAAAGCAGAGCACCTTTTCGGGTTTTTATGTTTTTTACCGCCCATTTTCCGTATGCCGCCGAAGCACCCGCTTTGTTCATAAGAGCAACAAAAACGCCCAGCACAACCAAGAAAATAAGGATGCCGACATTGCCGGAATCCGCAAGCGAGCCTATAAAGCCGTCAATCATAACAGCTTTATATGCACCCTCAAGATTAAAGTTTGCATAAAGCAATCCGCCGACCGCAATGCCCACAAACAGTGAAGAATAAACTTCTTTTGTAATGAGCGCAAGCGCAATTGCTATAATCGGCGGGAGCAACGCCCAAAATGTTGCGAAAAACGGGGTGGAGTTTTTTCTTACAACAGCTATTGCCTGTTTGTAATTCTCAGCTTTGTTATTGTCGTGCTGAAGAATTTCGTTGTAATTGTCGATATAAAGCTGCGCATAATAAGCTTCGTCCTTTTCGGGCTGTTCAGCTTCTTCTTCGTAGTCGTTATCGATAACGTATTGAGCGTAGCTCGGAAGCTCGCCGGTAGTTGTGGCTGATGCGTCTTCTTCGGGAGCCGTTGCTGCCGAAACGGCAAAAATCGAAATTAAAGACAGCACCATAGCCGCAAGAAGAATTCTCGAAATCTTTCTTGCATACTTTGTGTTCATAAAAATGAACCTCCTTCATAATTAGATTATTTAAATTGTATCATATGAATTCGTAATTGTCAATAGTAAATTACCACATTATTACATTTTTTTGCAAAATTTGCACAATTACAACGTTAATTGCGTTTTAAATACTTTGTCGGCGAATACCCGGTGTCACGTTTAAAGCATATACCGAAATAATTGGAGTTTGCAAAAGCAAGTTTATCGGAAACTTCTTCCACGGAAAAACCGCTTTCCAAAAGAGCGATTGATTTCTTGATTTTTTGCTTTATAAAATAACCGTGTATGCCCAAATCCGAATACTTTGCAAAAATCTTTTTGGCATACGACGCCGAAACGTTGCAACTTTTTGCAATGTCTTCAACAGATAAATTAAAAAATACGTTGTTTTCCATAAAACGCACAAGTTTTTTATATATATCCGCACTTTTGGAAGAATATTGCTCTTTGGGCGAAATTTCCGATTTTAAAATTTCGAAAAGCAAAAGCTCGGCACGGCATTTCAAAGCGGCGTTCATTGGAGAATCATCGTTCCAATTCAGCAAAAAATCATATTTATTACCCAAGAAAAAAGATTTTTCGCAACAGTTGACAATTGCATTTTGCCTGAATTCTTCCATAAGCTTCAATACGCTTTCGCTTTGGTCGGCGGAAAGTTTCAGCACTTTATTTTCAAATTTTGCGGAAAGCATACCCGAAAGTCTGAACGAAAATATAAAAGCGTGTACCGGCGTACCGTTCACAGCCCAAATTCTGTGGTGTTCCATTGGCTTGTGAAAAATAATGTCGTCTCTCGAAAGCTCGAATATTTTTTCGTCGGCACTCACTCCCGCTTTATCGGAAATAATATAAACAACTTCCCAAAAATCGTGAAATTCACCCTTAAAATAATAATCCGAATTATAAAACGTTTCAAATGAACTCATAAAACATTCAATGTTAAGTGCGTTTACAAATCCGTATTCTTGCATAAAATCACCCCGATATTAATTTTGATTATCCGTTTTTATATAAAAATATATCCAAACCGATATGGTAATATGCTTTTGAATGTTCTATAATAATAACACATAAAATGCAAAAAATCAATACCGAAATAAATAATTTGAAAGGATTAAAAACAATGAAACAAGTAAAACTTGCAGTTGTAGGTCTCGGCGGACGTGGAAGAGGACTTTTAAAGGATGTAATAATCGCAAATCCCAAAGCGGATGTGGTTGCCGTATGCGACGTTTATCCCGACAGAGTCGAAGAAGGACAAAAAATAATAAAAGAAGCAAGGGGCAAAGATGTTTTCGGCACAACCGATTTTAAAGAAGCAATAAATGCCGAAGGCGTTGAAGTTGTTGCGGTTCTTTCCGCTTGGGAATCGCATATTCCGATAGCAGTGGCGGCGATGAACGCCGGAAAAAAAGTTGCCGTGGAAGTCGGAGGAGCATATACTGTGGAACAATGTTGGGAGCTTGTAAGAACAAGCGAAAAAACCGGAATGCCGCTTATGTTCCTCGAAAACTGTTGCTACGGAAAACGTGAGCTTATGATTTTAAATATGGTAAATCAGGGAATTTTCGGCGAAATAGTACACTGTGCCGGCGGCTATATGCACGATTTAAGAGAAGAAATATCATTCGGTGCCGAAAACAGACATTACAGATTGCGCAACTATCTTAACCGCAATTGCGAAAATTATCCCACACACGAACTCGGCCCCATTGCAAGAATACTTGGAATCAACCGCGGTAACAGAATGGTATCGCTGACTTCAACGGCTTCAAAATCGGCGGGGCTTCACGAATACATCTTAAAAAATAAAGCCGACGATAAAAATCTTATAAACGCTCACTTCAGGCAAGGCGATATAGTCACAACCGTAATAACATGCGCCGGCGGCGAAACAATAACTCTTCAACTTGACACAACATTGCCGAGAGCGTACAGCCGAGGCTTCACCGTAAGAGGAACAAAAGGTATGTATGAAGAAGCCAACGATTCTGTTTTCCTTGACGGCGGCGAACATTTCGGTTGGAGCAAAGAATGGGGCAATGCCAAAAATTTTGAAGAAGAATATCTGCATCCCATTTGGAAAAAATATATACAAGACGGAGTTCAGGGAACTCACGACGGTATGGATTGGCTTGAATTCGATAGATTTTTCGATTGCTGCATAGAAAACAAACCGTTTGAAATAGATGTATACGATGCGGCAAGCTGGATGGTAATTTCCGCACTTTCGGAAAAATCAATCGCTCTTGGAAGTATGCCCGTCGAAATCCCCGATTTTACTTGCGGAGAATGGATAACAAGAAGATAAGCATACATTTGTATTCAATATTTTTTTGCAAAATTACCGAAAAGACTTGCTTTTTTTTTAATATCGGTGTATAATATCGCTAAGCTTAAATATGCTTAAACAAATATCTGTAAATAGGATGGTGAAAAATGAAACGCACAGTATTTACCGACCCGTATTTTTACAATCAGCCCTCGCTTGATTTTATTCAAGACCTAAAGAAACCCCTTCACAATGAAAAACCGGAATATTACGGAAAACGTAAAATTCAAAACGGAGAAATCGACGTTCACGGCCTTTATATCGCCGAAAAATTTTGCGACGATAAAGAAAATCTTTTGGAAACGATATATTCCGATTTTGCACTGTTCTTAAAGGTATATGAAATTCAGGACGGCAAAAAATTTCCTATCTACATAAAAAAAGGAAATACGGAGTGCTTTGAAGCATATATTGTCGAAATTTGCGAAAATTGCATAACCGTAACTGCCGCCGATACCGAAGGCGTAAGAAGAGCTTTAATTTATCTTGAAGACGAATTGCGCATTGCCGAAAACGCCTTTCTTAAACCGTGCACAGTTATGCGTAAACCGCACATTCACTCAAGAATCACACGGTGTTTTTTCAGTCCCATAAACCGTGCGCCCAAGTTCGGCGACGAACTTTCGGACGATATTGATTATTATCCCGAAGAATATCTTAATCGCTTAATGCACGAAGGTTCAAACGCAGTTTGGATATACACAAGATTTTCCGATTTGCTTCCGTCAAGCATTATTACGGAATACGGCAAAGGCTACGAAAAAAGAATAGCCAAACTTAACGGCGTTATCGAAAAATGCCGTAAATACGGCATAGGCGTATATGTGTTTGCAATAGAACCGAAATCAATCGACGATGCGCTTGCCGAAAAATATTCGGATATGGTCGGCGCAAAGGCGGGCGACGGAAAAAGCTATGCTTTTTGTTGCAGCAGCGAAAGAGGCAAGGCATATTGCTATGAAGCGGGAAAAAAGCTTACGCAACTTTGTCCAAAACTCCGAGGACTTATAAGTATTACCTATGGTGAAAGAGCAACTTCTTGTTCTTCAAATATCATAGGCGCAAGTATGCTTTATACCGACGGAAAAAGCCGAACTTCAAACTGCCCGCGGTGCGGAAAGAAAAAGAACGGCGAAGTTCTTGCCTTGGCACTTGAAGCGTTAAAATCCGGAACAAGAGAGGTAAATCCCGATTTTGAAGTGATAAGCTGGACATACGGTCACAGAATATGGGAAATGAACGACATTCTCGATTATGTGGATTATGCCCCCAACGACGTTATGCTTATGCAAAACTTCGAAGATTTATTATATCAAGAACAGCTTGGCAAAACACGTCTTGCGGAAGATTATTGGCTTTCTTGCGTGGGACCGTCCTCAATGTTCACGCAAACAGCTCAGCGAGCAAAAGAAAACGGAAAACATATGTTTGCAAAAATGCAAGTATGTTGCTCTCACGAAATAGCAAGCGTTCCGTTTGTTCCCGTTCCGGGTATACTCTATAAAAAATATGCCGCCGCAAATGATTACGGAGTCGAAGGCGTAATGCAGTGCTGGTATTTCGGAAATTATCCGTCAATAATGAGCAAGGCGGCAGGAGAACTTTCGTTCACGGACGAATTTAAAAACGAAGACGCTTTTTTAAAAAGAATTGCCGGTATTTATTTCGGAAACAGCAAAGCCGAAGATGTTGTAAAAGCGTGGAAGCTTTTTGAAGAAGGCTATGGAAATTATCCCATAAATATATTTTTCAGCTATTTCGGTCCCATGCACGACAGCGTTGTGTGGAAGCTTGCGCTTAAGCCCAAAAATTTTGTCCCCGCAAGAACATGGCAACTTGTCGACCCGCGAGACGGTGACAGAATATTCGATACCCTTATGTCGGGACATACAATAGACGAAGCGCTGACTCTTTGTCAAAAAATGAGCGACTCTTGGAACGAGGGAATAAAAATAATCGAAAAAATAAAAACCGAGCATAAAGATGAAGCGGAAATTTTAAACGTTTCCAAAGCAATAGGAATACTGTTTAACGGCGGTAAAAACATTTTGGAATTTTATAAGCTCCGAGACGAACTTGGAAAAGGCGAAGGAATACCGCAAAATATCATAAAAAGAATGAAAGAAATTGTGGGACTCGAAAAAGAAAACAGCCTTTCCATGATTCCTTTGTGCAAGGAATGCAAAAGTCTTGGTTATCATTCGGAAAGCGAAGGTTATAAATTTTTCCCGCAAAGCATTCTCGATAGAGTAAATCAACTTGACGAGCTCATAAAAACCGAATTTCCCGAAGTCGAACAAAGAATTGCAGAAGGTAAAACGCCGCTTGAATTTTACGACGGAATCGAGGACGCGCCGGATTTAAAACGTTATTCAATGCCAAAAGGAAATATTTCCTCAGCTCCTTGGGAACAAATCGGAGAAAGCGGAAAACACAAGTTCCGTATGTCTTACAATGACGAAAATTTGTATCTTGAACTTTACAGCCAATCCGATTCGGTATTTTTGGTTTGCCCGGAATTTAATCTTATGCATGCGGACGTGCCGATGCGTTGCCGCAAGGACGGAAGTTTGTTCCATAACGTGGATGAGTTCCTTTATTGGCAGATGTTCGGCGAAAAAGCCGAAAAAGAAAAAGCAAAATATCGCAACGTTCAATCGTTCGACGATGCCGAAGTGCATTTGCTTTATACGCTTAATCTTTCCGAAATCGGCATAAACAAAATAAGACCGATGAGAATGAAATTCGTTGCAGGCGGAGAATTTTGGTGCAAAGAACCCGAACGCCCGCTTTTACCGGACACAATGCCTCGAGCTCATCTTGGAAAACCCGAAATCATTCCCGAAGATTACGGTTGGATAATTCCTCAAAAATAATAATTCAAACTCAAAACGTAACCGTACCGAATTTTGCACGGTTGCGTTTTGTTTTTATGACGTTATGTTAGTAATTAAAGTTATAACAAAACAAAATATTTTATAAAAAAGGCTTTATTTTTCATATATTGTGTGATATAATAATCTACATATAACTATAATGTTGTAATATACCCATTTTTAAATAGGGGAGTGAAGAACTTGCAAAACTTTGTTCAGGGAATAAAAGACTCGGTAACATATATATACAATCAAATTATGTCCATGGGTTTTTTCGATATAGCGGATATTATTATCGTTTCCGTATTGCTGTATTACATATATAAATTTGTACGCGACAGACGTGCCGGAAAGCTTGCTGTCGGAATACTGTTTATTTTGGTAATTATGCTTTTAAGCGGTTTCTTCAAAATGTATGCTCTTAACTTTATTATAAGTAACATTGTTCAAGTAGGAATAATCGGCATAATAATTCTGTTTCAAGCGGAATTGCGTTCTTTTCTCGAAAAAGTAGGAGGAGAATCCATTAAGAGCATAACCGTCAGACGTGACGCAAACGCAAAAACACGTATGTCGGAATGTATCGGCATTATTGCCGATGCCGTAAGCGATCTTTCTGCGGAAAAAACCGGAGCTCTTATTGTTATCGAACGCACAACCAAGCTTGGCGATGTTATAAAAACCGGAACCGTGGTAAACGCCGATCCAAGTGCATATCTTATCCGAAATATATTTTTTAACAAGTCGCCTTTGCACGACGGAGCAATGGTAATACGAGATAGCCGAATATATGCCGCAGGTTGTTTTTTACCGCTTTCTTCGGACGAAACAATCATAAAAACGCTTGGACCCCGTCACCGAGCCGCCATAGGTATGAGTGAAAATTCGGACGCCGCCGTGGTTGTTGTTTCGGAAGAAACAGGTACTGTTTCCATTGCCGTGGACGGTCATCTCATAAGAGGTCTTTCAAAAGGAGACCTTATATCAAAGCTTGAACAGCTTATTTGGGGCGAAAACGAAAAAGATTCCGATAGCGGCGTGCAAAAGACCATAGATACAATCGGAAACTTTTTGCCTATTTCAAAAAAAGATAAAGCCGAAAAAGCAAAAACAAAAATAACCGATTTCGGAAAATCCGAAAACGATAATACAGACAATAACCAAAAAACAAACAAAAGTAATTCGGAGACCGAGTGTTCCGAAAACAAATGTAGGAGGTAACGGAAATGCGTTTTTTTAAATCTTCCGAAAAATCCGAATCTTCCGAAAATTCGCCGAAAAGTAAAAAAAGCGGAGAACGCGGCGGCATATCCTCCTTTGCGGCAAAAATCGCCTGCGTTTTAATAGCAATGCTTATTTGGTTTTACGTTTCCGGCAACGAAACAACAAGCTTCGATAAGGAATTCTACGGAGTGGAAGTGGAGTACGTCGGAATGAATTCGCTTGACGAATACGGTCTTACAATTATAAGCGGTCAAAGCAAAACGGTTAACGTAACTCTCACCGGCACAAGAAGAAGTATTAATAATATAGAAAGTTCCGATATATCGGCAAAAGTGGATGTTTCCAAAATTACTTCATCGGGAGAATATCCAATGGAAGTTAACGTCACGCCGCCGGACGGAACAAACGTGAAAACAACATTTCCGGGAGAAATCAGCCTATATGTTGATGTTACGTCGAACAAAACGTTAAAAGTTGAAGTAGACGAGCACAATCTTGCAATCAGCGATCCCAATTTAAAAATCAAAGAATACCGCCTTTCGGTGAGTAGCATAGATATTGCGGGGCCCAAAAAAGATCTTGAAAAAATCGCAAAAGCCAAAGTGGATATAGATTTTTCCGGCGAAAAAATTGCAAATTCCTATACAATTCAGAATTTAGACATAGTTCTGGTGGATACCGACGGAAAAGAATACAACAATCCGTACGTAGTATTAAGCAATACCGAAACAGATGTTCAGGTAATAGTCAACAAGTATGCCGAAGTTCCCGTAAAAGCGGTTTACGCCAACGGATTTAATGCAAAAAGTGCCGGCTATGAAGAAAATATTCAACCGTCTTCCGTTGTGATAAAAGGAACGCCCGAAGTTGTGGATAGCATAAAATATGTCGAAACAGCCGAAATAGATTTCGATACCGAAAAATCAAAAGAAAAATATCAAGCTACTACCGCACTAAAGTTGCCCGGTGGAATCGAACTTGAATTTGCGGAAAACAATTCCGTAAATGTAAGCTTGGAACGTACAAACGGCTCAAAAAGCGTGACGGTTTCAAATATCGTTCCCGTTAATTGCCCCAACGGATTTACGGCAAAAATTAAAGAAACGGAAATAACGTTGGATTTTGTCGGGAATTATAACGATATTGAAAAAATCAACGAGAAAAACATCTGCCTTATTGCCGATCTTTCCGCTTGCAAAAAAGATGGAGTTTACGAAAACATAAAACTGACGGTTGCCGATCTTGGGCTTGGATTGTTCGAAAGCGGAAGAGTGGAAATTGAAGGCGAACTTACTTGCACCGCAATAATTTCAGAATACGATGATAAATCAACAAACACAAAAGGTAATCTGCTTGAATCAATGCTATATACAAGCGAATCGAAAAAAGAAAACAAATCAAGGAGTCCCTTGAAAATATTGATATATATGCTGGAACGCGGATATATTTCCTAAAACCGCTAATTATTAAGGAGGCTAAATGTCTGATATTTCCGATAGTGTTTTTTTGAAAAGAAAATTTATAATTCATAACATTAAAGTCCGTATCAACATGTCAAAAAATAACGGATATGATGAACTTGCAATCGAAAAGGCAAAAAAAATTTTATGCAAATCGCAGTTCTTTAAGGGGCTTGGAAAAGCTTCTTTCGGTATATTCAAAAAATCCGTTGACGCAAGAGAAAAAAATGCCGTAAAATTGGTATATTCCGTTTTTTTCTCATACAGTGACGAAAGCAATCCCGCAAACCGAATGAAAATCGAAACTCTTTCGGAAATTTGCGCCAAAGAAAAAATAGTTATTTCTTCCGAAGAACAATTTGAAATTCCACGTTTTATGGGAATTACCCGCCCAATTGTATGCGGATTCGGACCGTGCGGAATGTTTGCCGCATTAATACTTGCAAAAAGCGGAGCTCGCCCGATTGTTTTCGAACGAGGTGCGAATGCTGACGAAAGAGTTGTTGCGGTGGAAAATTATTGGAAAAACGGAGTTCTTTCCGAAAATACAAACGTTCAGTTCGGTGAAGGCGGAGCCGGCACTTTTTCCGACGGAAAACTGATGACTCGAATTAACGATCCTCTTTGTTCTTATGTTTTGGAAACTTTTGCAAAGCATGGAGCCAATCCTGATATACTTGTAAACGCAAAGC
>CAZJCI010000049.1:0-12237 GCA_964544455.1 uncultured Oscillospiraceae bacterium | reverse complement strand
GTGTGAAAAAAGAGGGAGTTTGAAAATGTCAAAATATAAAAGAGTTCTTTTAAAGCTTTCGGGAGAGGCTCTTGCGCCGGAAAACAAAGAAGACGGAATTCTTGATTTCGGTTTTATTGCCGAAGTTGCCGCTCAAATAAAAAAGTGCGTTGAAGAGGGTACGCAAGTTGCAATTGTTATCGGCGGCGGCAACATTTGGCGCGGAGCAAAAGGCGTTCAGGTGGCAAGAAGCCGTTCCGATAATATGGGAATGCTTGCAACAACAATTAATTCTTTGGCTGTAAAAACAGGAATTGAAAACTCGGGGGTTCCGTGCGAGGTTCTTTCGGCTCTTCCTATGGATAAAATTGCGGAATATTATACTTGCGAAAAAGCGATTTCTTATCTTAACGAAGGCAAGGTTGTGATTATTTCCGGCGGAAGCGGAAACCCTTATTTTTCCACCGATACGGCGGCTGTTTTGAGAGCTGCCGAACTTGAGTGCGAAGCGGCGTTGTTTGCAAAAAATATTGACGGTATATATACCGCCGACCCGAAAACAGACAGTAATGCGGTTAAAATTGATAAGCTTACATATACCGAAATTATAGATAAAAATTTGAAGGCGATCGATATTTCCGCGGCGGCTTTCGGACGGGAAAACAATGTTTCTTTAATTGTTTTCGGACTTAAAGAAACAGACAGTATTGTCAGAGTGTGCGCGGGAGAAAAACTTGGAACTTCCATTTCGGAATAATGCGGTTTTATTTGAAACGGCAAAATATTTTAATATAAATCGGAGGATAAATTTATGAAACTCGAACTTAAAGATTACGAAGCAAAAATGCAAAAATCCATAGCAAGCTATGAAGGAGAGCTTAAGGTTATAAGAGCCGGTCAGGCAAACGCCGCAATTTTGGACAGAATTACGGTTGATTACTACGGCACGCCGACGGCAATTAACCAGCTTGCGAATATTACGACTCCGGACCCGAGAACTTTGGTTATTTCTCCGTGGGAAACAAATCTTTTGAAAGAAATTGAAAAGGCGATTAATTCTTCCGATATCGGAATTAATCCTTCCAACGACGGCAAAGTTATCCGCTTGGCTTTCCCGATTCCCACGGAAGAAAGAAGAAAAGAACTTGCAAAATCCGTTGATAAATATGCGGAGGAAGTTAAGGTGGCGTTGCGTAACATTCGCCGAGACGCAAACGACAAATGCAAGGAAATGAAGAAAAACGGTGAAATGACGGAAGACGAGCAAAAAGCTTCCGAAAAGAACGTGCAGGATATTACGGATAAGTATGTAAAAAAAGCGGACGAAATTGCCGAAGCAAAGAAAAAGGAAATTATGTCAATCTGACGGTGTCATGAAAGTGTTTTCTTTATTCCGTAAAAAACGTTGCGAAGAGAATAACCGTCCGCAAAAGCTTCCTGCGCACATAGCTTTTATTATGGACGGAAACGGCAGATGGGCAAAAAAGAAAGGTTTGGCAAGAACCGCAGGGCATACGCAGGGAGCAAATGTTTTCCGAACAATTGTAAGGGGCTGTTTTAATTTGGGAATTAAAACCGTTACCGTATATGCCTTTTCAACGGAGAACTGGAAAAGACCGAAATCCGAAGTGGACGCCGTTATGGAGCTTATGCGGCAATATATCGGCGAAAGGCTTTCGGAAGACGATTCGAGTTATAAAATGCGCTTTATCGGGGACGAAAACGTTTTTGATTCCGAAACCCGAGAAAAAATGCAAAAACTTGAAGAATTGAACCCAACCGCCGAATATACCTTATATATTGCTTTGAATTACGGCGGAAGAGCCGAAATATGCTATGCGGTAAACAAGCTTATTTCCGAAGGAAAGAGAAATATTACGGAAGAGGATATATCCTCGAAAATATATACAAGCGAAAGTCCCGATCCCGACCTTATTGTAAGAACCGGCGGGGATGTAAGAATTTCGAACTTTCTTATGTGGCAAAGCGCATATTCGGAATTTTGGTTTACGCCTACGCTTTGGCCGGATTTTTCGATGGCGGAAGTTAAGAGCATTATTTCCGATTACGGAAGCAGGGACAGACGCTTTGGCGGAATTTCGGACTGAAAATTAAGAATTAAAAAGTAATTCGATTTTCGAACGGACGCAATTGCAAAAAGCGTCTGTTCGGAAATTTCACGTTAGATTAAAATGGAGAAATTATAAATGAAACAGCGAATTATTACGGCGATTGCTGCGCTTTTGGTGTTTGTGCCCATAGTTATATTTTCGAATAATGCAGTATTCAGAATTTGTATTGCCGTTATTTCCGCAGTTTCCGCATACGAGCTTGCAAATTGCATAAAAATATTTAAAAAGCCTATTTTGTCCGTTCCGTTGCTACTGTTTGCTTTTTGTATGCCGCTTACGTGGAATATGCGGGCAGACGTAAGATGGGCGTTGGTGGTTGTTTTGATGTTTTGGTGCATGGGCACTATGGTATTTTCCAACGGACGGATAACGGCAAGCGACGCTTGCGTTGCTTTTACCGGCGTTTTTTATACAACTCTTTCTTACGATTGCATTGCAATGCTTCGCGAAAATTATTCTTGGTGGTTTTTGCTTGTTTTTGTGGCGGCGTGGGGTTCCGATACGTTTGCTTATTTTGTTGGGAAAATTTGCGGAAAGCATAAGCTTATTCCCAAAATAAGCCCTAAAAAAACGGTGGAAGGAGCAATAGGAGGAGCAATATCCGGGATTGTTTTATTTCCGCTTTTCGGGTTGCTTTTTGAATATCTTACAAATTTTAACGTAAATTTGGTTTTGCTTTCCTGTGCCGGGTTTGCGGCTGCGGTTGCTTCTCAGATAGGAGACCTTATTATGTCTGCCGTAAAGCGTTGTTACGATATAAAGGATTTCGGACGTATTTTCCCGGGGCACGGCGGATTCCTTGATCGCTTCGATTCCACTTTGACGGTCGCACCATTGTTATGTCTTGCTCTTGGTGTTTTTGAGATTCTTTACTTATAAAATACAGGCGTTGGACGACTTTTGCGTTCAATGCTTTTTTCTTAAATATGAATTAAGGAGAAAAAATGACGGAAAATATTTGCATACTCGGTTCAACGGGTTCAATAGGCACGCAAACGCTTGAGGTTTGCGAGCATATGGGAATAAGGGTTAGAGCGATAGGCGCAGGTTCGAAAATTGATTTGCTTGAAGAACAAATAAGGCGGTTTAAACCCGATTATTGCGCGGTTGCGGACGAAAAAAAGGCTGCGGAACTTAAAATAAGCGTTGCGGATACAAACGTTAAAATAATTTCCGGAAAAGACGGTAATTCCGAAATTTGCAATGTTGCGGAGTGCGATACCGTGCTTAACGCTGTTACGGGTATTGCGGGGCTTATGCCGACAGTTACGGCAATAAAAGCCAAAAGAAAAATTGCTTTGGCAAACAAAGAAACTCTTGTTGCGGCGGGAGAAACGGTTAATTCGCTTTTGACCGAAAATAATGTTACAATGCTTCCGGTTGACAGCGAGCATTGCGCAATACATCAATGTATTGACGGCCGCAAAAAAGAGGAAATAGCAAAGCTTGTATTAACGGCGTCCGGCGGTTCTATGTTCGGAAAAACACGAGATGAGTTGAAAAACGTAACGGTGAGTGACGCGCTTTGTCATCCTAATTGGAATATGGGTAAAAAAATAACCGTGGATTCCACAAGTCTTGCAAATAAAGGGCTTGAACTTATTGAGGCAGTGCGGCTTTTCGGAATATCTGAAGATAAAATAGATGTGCTTGTTCACCGTGAAAGTATTGTTCATTCGATGGCGAGTTTTACAGACGGTTCGGTAATGGCGCAAATGGCTGTTCCCGATATGCGTCTTTGCATTCAATATGCTTTGACTTATCCCGAAAAGAAAAAAGGTCTTACCTGTCCGCTTGATCTTTCGAAAATAGGAAAACTTACTTTTTATAACGTTGATAACAATGCGTTTCCGACGGTAAATCTTGCAAGAAAAGCAATTCGATTGGGCGGCGTTATGCCTGCTGTTTTTAACGGCGCAAACGAAGCTTGTGTGGATTTGTTTTTGCGTGAGAAAATTAAATTTACGGATATTTTCGATTTGTTGGAACATTCTTTGGAAACGGTAAAAAATATAAGCGGAAAAGCCACGCTTAACGATATTTTTAATGCGGATATGCAGGCAAGGGAAGCGGTTTACGAAAAAGCCGCTTTGATAAAAGGATAAATATTTGCTTTTTGCAATATAATAGAGTGTATAAAATTTATGGGAGATGAGGCATTGAACGTTCTTTCGATTATCGGGGTTATACTTATTTTCGGTTCGTTGATTTTTATTCACGAGCTTGGGCATTATTTAACGGCGCGCCTTTTTAAGGTCGGTATTAACGAGTTTTCGCTTGGAATGGGACCTGCTGTTTTTTCGAAAGTATCGCCTAAAAACGGAATAAAATATTCGTTAAGGCTTTTTCCTATCGGCGGATATGTAAGTATGGTAGGAGAAGACAGTCTTGACGAAAACGACGACTCTTCGGCGGCTCTTTGCACAAAACCCGCTTGGCAACGGTTGATTGTTATGGCGGCGGGCGCCGCAATGAATATCCTTTTGGGATTTATAATAATGAGTGTAACCGTAATTCAGCAAAACAGTTTTTACGGAACGGAAATAGATTCGTTTGTTTTTAAAGCCGAGGACGGTAATTATTACAGAACTTATGACAATTCATACGGCTACGGCTTAAAGGTTGGAGATAAAATTCAAAAAATCGGAAACGAAAAAATCAGAATATACGACGATTTAACATTTGAAATTATGCGAGTCGGCGAAGAACCCACCGACGTAACCGTAATACGAAATGGAGTCAGAACCGTAATTAAAGACGTAAAATTTCCCACGGTGGTGCAAAACGGAATAATTTTTGCGGATTATAATTTTATTTATCCCACAAGCGTGGAAAAAAACGCTTTAACCGTGCTTAAACAGACTTTTATGCAAACCTATTCCACAATAAGAATGATATATGAATCTCTGTTGGACACAATAAGCGGCAGATACGGTATGGCGGCTGTTTCGGGACCTGTGGGGGTTGTGGAAACGTTAAACGAAACGGTTACTCAAACGCAGGAAGGCTATAAGCTTAAGGCGGTATTATATCTTACCATGGTGCTTACAATCAATCTTGGCATAATGAATCTTCTTCCGTTTCCCGCACTTGACGGCGGCAGAATTTTCTTTATTTTTATTGAATTACTGCGAGGAAAGCCAATTAAGCCGCAACTTGAAGGATATGTGCATTTTGCAGGTCTTGTTATTCTTATGGCATTTATGGTTTTTGTTACCTATAACGACATTGTCAGAATTATCGGCGGATAGAATAAAGGAGATTAAATGAAACGAAAAACAACAAGAAAAGTAAAAGTGGGAAATATTTATGTCGGCGGCGACGCTCCGATTTCAATACAGTCTATGACGTTTGCAAAAACGTCGAACAAAGAAGCGACGCTTGAGCAAATAAGGGAATTGGAAGAAGCGGGTTGCGAAATTGTACGTTTTTCGGTGCCGGACGAAGAATCGGCAAAAAATATACCGTATTTTAAAGAGCATACAAACATTCCGCTTGTTGCCGATATTCATTTTAATTACAGACTTGCGATAAAAAGCGCAGAATACGGAATTGATAAAGTAAGAATAAATCCCGGCAATATCGGCGGTGAAGATAATGTTAAAGCGGTTGTGGAAGCCTGCAAAAAAAGCAATATTCCAATAAGAATCGGCGTTAACTCGGGTTCGCTTGAAAAAGAAATTCTTGCCAAATACGGCAAGCCTACACCGGAGGCTCTTGTGGAAAGCGCACGCTATCATTTAAAACTTCTTGAAAAATTTGATTTTTTCAACACGGTGGTTTCCATAAAGTCGTCGGATGTTGCAACGACGATTTCCGCAAACAGGTTGTTTTCCGAAGAATACGATTATCCGTTGCATTTGGGACTGACGGAAGCCGGAACGGAACGGTTCGGGATTATTAAATCTTCTTGCGCAATAGGTTCGCTTTTGTGCGACGGAATAGGCGATACAATAAGGGTATCCTTAACCGATAATTGCTCTTGCGAAGTTTATGCGGCACGGGATTTATTAAAATCGCTCGGAATGAGGGACGGAGTAAACATCATATCCTGTCCAACGTGCGCAAGATGTAATTATGACGTTATGGGGATTGCAAACGAACTGCACAAGCGGCTTGACGGACTTTCGAAGAATTTAACGGTGGCTGTTATGGGATGTGCGGTTAACGGTCCGGGTGAAGCTCGAGAAGCGGATATAGGGGTTGCCGGAGGAAAAGGCGAAGCGTTGCTGTTTAAAAAGGGCGTTCCGATTGCAACCGTTCCCGAATCCGAGGTAATCGAAAGAATAATCAAAGAAGCGGAAGCAATGATATAACATCGCAACGGCGAATATGGGAAGTGTAGGTGAAAAGATGTACGATTTATTTTTGAAAAAATTTGCAAAATACAGTCCTACGGCGCAACAATCGGAAACGCTTATGAAAATGACGGATTTTAAATTGAAAATCGACAAAAAACAAAAGCTTGTGGATTTGACAATTTCTTTTTCGGAATACATATCGTTTTCCGCTTTTGCGGAAATATGCGAAGATATAAAAAAAGCTCACAACGCCGGCGGAGTAAAAATTAATCCCAAATATTCGTCGGAGTGCTTTTCAATAGATAAAATGGCTGACGTGCTTTCGGAATTTAAGGTTCGAAGCGCGTTCGGAAGAGGTTTTTTTAACGGAGCAACCGCGGAATTTGCGTCGATGCCCGCCGATAACGGCGAAATAAGCATTGTGGATACGTCATCGTTTGACGAATTTGCTTCGGTTGTGGAAGACGATACTTCCGTTGTTATAAAGTTGCGCAACGGTGGGCGAGGGTTGCTTAAATATGCCGGGTGCGATGAAGAAATTTCAAAAATAATATATGAATGGTTCGGAATTTCAAAAAAAATTATCTTTTCCGGAAAAACCACGCTTGAATACGATGAATTTCGTTCCATGAATCCCGTACCGATAATTCATTACAATCCGCAAGAAGCCGCAAAAGAGACGGTTGCGCGTCAAAATCGTGAAAATTCTTCCGATGTTGCCGTTGCGGCGGGGCAAAACGGCGGTTTTGCAAAATACCGTCAAAAAGTTGAGTTGCCGCCCGATTATGCGCCCAAACAAAATTCTTTGTTCGGCACCGAACCCGCTTGCGAAGTTAATTATGATGAAGGCTGGGCAAAATCCGGAAATACCACGTTTGATATATCCGACCCGGAGCCGTGTTTTGGGGTAATAAAAAATTTTGAAATAACGCCGATAAGAAATTTAAATGCCGATTCAAAAAAGGAAACAATTTTGGGACGGGTTTTTTTCACAGAAAAAAAGTTGCTTAAAAGCGGGGAAAAATATCTGCTTATTTTTTACATAACGGATAACGATTCTTCCATGGTGTGCAAAACAATTTATAATGCCGACGAAGACGAAGCGTATTCAAAAATTACCGAAGGCGGCGTTTATGCAATGACGGGCAGTTGTTCGATTGATACTTTCGACAGAACTTTTCCCACGGTTTTCAAGCCCACGGCTTGTTCGAAAATCGGAATTATCGGCAGAAAAGATAATGCGCCCGAAAAACGTGTGGAACTTCATTTGCACACAAATATGTCGGCAATGGACGCAACGGCGGATCCGAAAGATATAATAAAGCAAGTTCAAAAATGGGGACAAGGAGCGGTTGCGATTACCGACCACGGAAACCTTCAGGCGTTTCCGCAATCTATGCTTGCAAGAGAAAAACTTGGCAGTGATGTTAAGGTTATATACGGTATAGAAGCATATTTTGTGGACGATAACGCAAGAGCGGTATACGGCGAAATGGACGCGTTTTTTAAGGACGACGAATTTGTTGTTTTCGACCTTGAAACCACCGGTACGTCGCCGCAAAATTGCGCAATTACCGAAATAGGAGCGGTGAAGTATAAAAACGGAGAAATATACGACGAATTTTGCACTTTTGTAAACCCCGAAATGCCGATTCCGCAAAAAATTACGGAAATTACGGGAATTTCGGACGAAATGGTTAAGGACGCCCCCAAAATTTCCGATGTTTACGATAAATTTATGGATTTTTGCGGCGATTCGGTTCTTGTTGCTCATAACGCCTCGTTTGACGTCAGCTTTTTGCGCGCCGCGTCGGAAAAACTGCAAAAACTGCTTAAGGTAACGTATATTGATACAGTTGCAATTTCAAGATATGTTAATTCCGACCTTAACAAGCATACGCTTGATTCGGTTGCAAAATATTATAATCTTGGAGATTTTAATCATCATCGTGCCTCCGACGACGCAAAAATGTTGGCAATGATTTTCGATAAGATGGTAAAAAAGCTTATAAGCGAAGGAATCACAAAAATTTCCGAATTATCCGAAGTTATGTCAACGGGAACGGATCCCAAAAAACTGCGTACTTATCACCAAATAATTCTTGTTAAAAATCTTGTCGGACTTAAAAATTTATACAGACTTGTTTCAATGTCGTATTTGGACTATTTTTTCAGATATCCCCGAATCCCCAAAACACAGCTTTCTCAATATCGAGAAGGGCTTATTATCGGTTCGGCTTGCGAAGCGGGCGAACTTTATTCGGCAATTGTTTCGGGAAAATCGCACAGCGAACTTTTGGAAATTGCGTCGTTTTACGATTATCTTGAAATACAGCCGCTTGGAAACAATATGTTTCTTATTGAAAACGGCGACGTTAAAGACGTTGAAGAACTTAAAGAAATTAACAAAAAAATAATAGCAATCGGCGACGAGCTTAAAAAGCCCGTTGTTGCAACCGGCGACGTCCACTTTCAAAATCCCGAAGACGAAATTTACCGTCAGGTTCTTCTTGCTTCAAAAAAAATGAAAGACGCCGATAAGCATATTCCTCTTTATATGCGAACTACGGAGGAAATGTTGCAAGAATTCGATTATCTTGGCGAAAGAGCTTATGAAGTGGTTGTAACAAACACAAGAAAAATAGCCGATATGATAGAGGTTATCCGTCCTATTCCGGAAGGAAACTATCCTCCGCATATGGAAGGCGCGGAAGAAGAACTTAAAAATAATTGCTATAATAAGGCTCACGAAATGTACGGCAATCCGCTTCCTGAAATTGTGGAAACAAGACTTGACAGAGAACTTACTTCAATTATATCTCACGGTTTTGCTCCGCTTTATGTTATTGCTCGTCGCCTTATTGCTTTTTCGGAAGAACGAGGCTATCAGGTTGGCTCCCGAGGTTCGGTGGGATCGTCGTTTGCGGCAACAATGGGCGGAATAACGGAAGTAAACCCTTTGCCGCCGCACTATCTTTGCCGAAAATGCAAACATTCCGAATTTATTGCCGACGGTTCGGTTGGTTCGGGGTTTGATTTGCCGGATAAAAACTGCCCAAATTGCGGCGAACCCATGTATCACGACGGTCACGATATTCCTTTCGAAACGTTTCTTGGTTTTAACGGTGATAAATCGCCGGATATAGACCTGAATTTTTCAGGAGACGTACAGGGACTTGCGCATAAGCATACGGAAGTTCTGTTTGGCGAGGGACAGGTTTTTCGCGCGGGGACTTTGGGCACGCTTGCCGAAAAAACCGCATACGGATTTGTAAAAAAATATTGCGAAGATAAGGACGTACAGCTTAACAAAGCGGAGGAAACTCGGCTTTCAAAGGGTTGCGAAGGTGTAAAAAGAACAACCGGTCAGCATCCTGGCGGCATAATAGTAATTCCCAGAGAATACAGCGTATATGATTTCACACCAGTTCAACACCCCGCGGACGACCCAAATGCGGATACGGTAACAACGCATTTTGCTTTTTCATATTTGCACGATACCATTTTAAAGCTTGACCTGCTTGGACACGATGTTCCCACAAAATACAGAGTAATGGAAAAATATACGGGGCTTAATTCGCTTGACCTTCCGTTATTCGATAAACAGGTAATGGAGTTGTTTATTTCCACAAAATCTCTTGGAGTTAAACCGGAAGATATCGGAAGCGAAGTGGGGACGTTCGGACTTCCCGAATTCGGCACAAAATTTGTGCGAGGAATGATTGTGGAATCAAAACCGAAGAATTTTTCGGACCTTTTGCAAATTTCGGGGCTTTCGCACGGTACGGACGTTTGGCTTGGCAACGCTCAGGAACTTATTCGAGACGGTATTTGCTCTATTTCCGAAGTTGTCGGAACTCGTGACAGTATTATGGTATATCTGATTTATCACGGGCTGGACAAATCGCTTTCCTTTAAAATTATGGAGGACGTTAGAAAGGGAAGAGGATTAAAACCCGAATATGAAGAAGCAATGATTAAGGAGGGAATCCCCGATTGGTATATTGCGTCGTGCAAAAAAATAAAATATATGTTTCCCAAAGCTCATGCGGCGGCATATGTTATGTCGGCTCTTCGCCTTGGCTGGTTTAAGGTATACAGACCGCTTGAATTTTATGCGGCGTTTTTTTCCGTGGCTCCGGGGGGGTTCGAAGCGGGTATATGTATGGGCGGAAAAAAACACGTGCAGGACGTGATGCGAGAAATAGACGACAAAGGCAACGACGCGTCGCCAAAGGAAAAAGATATGTATCCCACGCTTCAGCTTATTAACGAAGCGTATGCAAGAGGGATTAAATTTTTGGGTGTTGACCTTTATAAATCGGACGCTTCGGCGTTTTTGCCGGAAGATGGAGCAATAAGACTTCCGTTTTCTTCAATTGCCGGACTTGGCGAAGCCGCGGCGCAAAGCATTATTGCGGCGGTTAAAAACGGAAAATTTTTATCTCGAGAAGATTTAAAAATGCGAGCAAGCCTTTCGGGCGGTGTTATAACCCTTTTGGAAGAAAACGGCGTTCTTAACGACCTCCCGCAAACAAATCAGCTTACGTTCTTTTAAGAACGGTAAACCGAAAAACGCAACGTATTTTTTTATACGTTGCGTTTTTTTTAGTTGTTTTTTTCGGTTCTTGCGATTATTTCGTTTTGCAAATCTTCGTTTAAAAACACAAAGTAATCCGAAAAGCCGCTCACTCGGACTCTTAAATTCTTATAATTTGCAGGCGTTATTTGCGCTTTTTTCATATCTTCTTTCGAAACGTAGCTAAGCTGAAAATGCAGTCCGCCCATTTTAAAATAAGTTTCAAAAAGCTTTATAAGGCGTTCAAAAGAGTTATTATCGTCAATAAGATTTTTTTCTATCAATACGTTTGTAACCGAATCGCCGCACAAAATGGGATTGTTTACGGAAACTTTTGCAACCGCGCTTAAAAGAGCGGTAAGCCCGTTTCTGTCCTTTCCCTCGCTTTGCCCCAAACCGAAAGACAGTCTGTCTTTGTTATATCTTCCGTCGGGCGTTGCTTTTGTTGCGTCCCCAAACCACTTGTTATGTTGGTTGTAACCGATAAGATTGCCTATAACGTATTTATATCCCAAATCGCTCTTTTTGTCTTTAAAATAAGCGTAAAGACTTTTTGCAAATCTGTCGGCGCATTCGTTTGAAGTTTCGTCGTCGTTTCCGAAAAAATTTCCGTTTTTCAATATATGGTTGCGCATATCTTCGAATCCCTGCCAATCGGATTTTAATGCTTTTAACAGCTCGGAGATTGAAAACTTTTGGCTTTCAAAAACAAATTGCTTTATAACCGAAAGAGAATCAATAACCGTTGTAATTCCGATAAGTCCCAAATCGGCAACGGCGTTTGTTGCTCCGCCGCAGGTAATGCTTTGTGCGTTTTCAATCGAACCTTCAAAAAACATTGTGCTTACAAGATTAATATCTCTTGCTCTTACCGCTTGAAATTTATTGTAATAGGATACGGTTTTATCCAATGTTTTGAAAAGCTCCTGTTCGAAAATACCGTAAAAACCGTCGAAATTCACAGCCGATATTATATCGTCGTCTCTTTCAAAAAGTGTGCTTTCAATGGACTTTGCAATGTTAGCGGTTGCCCCGCCCATAAAAATTCCGCCCGGCAGTTGCGGCTCGTTGCAGCCTACCATTGTATATTTACAGGCAAGTTGAAATGGAAATCCCGCAATTTGTGTGAACATTTTTATTCGCGGTTCGTCGTTTACAAAGGCAATTCGCTTGTTTGAGTCTTTTCGTTCAAGCTCCATTGCATATTTCAAAACGTCCGTGGGAGTTTTGTTTGTCCATCGCAGTG
>CAZJCI010000048.1:0-12446 GCA_964544455.1 uncultured Oscillospiraceae bacterium | reverse complement strand
AAGGAGAAAACAAATGCTGAACGTTAAAACTTCCGCTGACGGAATATACCGTGTAAGCGAGGGAAAGCCGGAAAGCAGTATGCTTTATCGGTACGGTATATTGAAAAAATATGAAGAAAAAAACTGTGATTGCGAATGCACCGTAACCAACGGCACAATCGGTTTGCATGCCAAAAGAGATGTTGTTATTGCTACGGAAAAACGTCAAAAGGGATATAAACTGACAATACCCATGTCGAAAAACGAAAGATTTTTCGGTATGGGCGACGCAACACGTAAATATTTGCAAATGAGAGGGCAAAAAATTAATATCGACGTTAAAAATGTGGTTGCTTACGGTCCTATGCCGATTTTTTTGAGTACGGAAGGTTGGGCACTTTTGCTGAACTGTACGTATCGCAGTATTTTTGATTTCGGTTCGGACGGAAGCGAAAACTTAACGATAACCGTTTTTGGCGGAGGAATTGAATTTTATCTTTTTACGGCGGATTCGATGAAAGCACTTTTAGGTAAAGTGACGGAAATCAGCGGAAAACCTTATATACTTCCTAAATTTGCATATGGGCTTACTTTTGTTCAAAACGAGGACGCGGACGCAAGAAGCTTGCTGTGCGATATAAGAACGATACGAGACAGAAACATTCCGTGCGACACAATGGGGTTGGAACCTTCATGGATGGAGCAACGGTATGATTATTCGGTTAATAAAAAATGGAATTCCCAAAAGTTTTATTTACCTCATTGGTTGCCCGAAAACAACAGCGACCATTTTACTTTCTTTTATCCCATGCGAAAAATGGGAATGCAACTGAGTTTATGGCTTTGCGAAAACTATGATTTGCTGTATGCCGAAGATAATGCCGTTGGCACTATTGAAGAAAACGAGTTTACGGAAGACGCTGTTATTCTTGACGATAATTTTACTACCGATACCAGAATAGACAATATGACGAAGCCCGATATGCCGTGGTTTGAACATTTAAAAAAATTTGTTGACAACGGCGCCGCCGCATTTAAGCTTGACGGTTCCACGCAAGTTATTAATCATCCTGACAGACTTTGGGGCGAAAAATATCTTGACGAAGAAGTTCACAATGTATATCCCGTTCTTCTTGCAAAACAAACCACCGGAGGATTCCGTGATTATACGGACAGAAGGTTGCTGCTTTATACAGCCGCCGCATATGTTGGAACTCAGCAATACGCCGCAACTTGGGCGGGGGATACCGGAGGCGGTCCGAAAACGGTTACCGCTATGCTTAACTATTCCATGTGCGGTCATTCCAATACTTCTTGCGATATAGACGTAACGCCGGAAGGAATACACTACGGTTTCCTTTTGCCGTGGTCGCAATATTTTTGCTGGGCAAATTGGAAATATCCGTGGTTTATGGACGACAAAACAGAGGATATGATAAGATTTTATTCAAACTTGCGTTCTACGCTTATTCCGTATATATATACAACGGCTCACAAAGCTTATGAAATGGGGATAGGCATTGTTCGTCCTCTTCCGCTTATATATGAAGAAACCGACATATTCGATAATGTTAAAAACGCCTATATGTTTGGCGACAGCCTTTATGTCGGCGTTTTTGATATGAATTTAAAGCTTCCCAAAGGTGTGTGGATAGATTATTTTACCGGAGAAAAATACAGCGGAGATATTGAATATAAAATTCCCGACGGTAAAGGCGGAGCATTGTTTGTTAAAGAAGGAAGCGTTATTGTAACAATGAAGCCGCAAAAATATGTGTTGGAAAAACAGCACGATTATATAATCGGAGTATATCCCGGGGCGGACGCAAGTTTTTGTCTTTATGAAGACGACGGTTTTACATATGATTATGAAAAAGGAATTTATGCCGAAACTCTTATAGAAACAAAAAATACAACCGACAGCGGATTTGAACTTATAATAAATCCGAGAAAAGGCGGTTTCCCCGGAAGACCTAACAACGGTCACAACGAAAAGAAAAATTCCGTTCCCGAAATTAAAGCTGTTTTGCCGGAAAAAGATATGACTGTGGAAATTCACGGCAAAATGCCGAAAAACATTATTTGTCAAGAAAAGGAAGTTGCTTTTGAATTTGACGGTGCAAAATCCGTATTTGTTGCGCCGACCGCAAACAGAGGCGATGTTGTTATCAAATATAATATAATATATTAAACATAGAAAAAACCTCTGCGGCGTTTGCCGACGGAGGTTTTTGAATTAATTAAGACCAAGTTTTACAAGATTATCATAGCTTGTTTTTATGTCGTCGAAGATGTTGCCGTCGCACATATCCTGTTCGACAACAAAGCGTTGAATTCCTATATCGTCGGCGGTTTTCATTATGCCTTCCCAATTAAGATTTCCGGTGCCTACGGGGGCAAAGAAATACGGAACGTTTTCTATTTTTCCCTCAAGTTGGCGTATGGCGTAATCCTTAACGTGCATTGTGAACGCTCTTCCTTTAAACATACGCAAAGAAACGGAAGCTTCCGTGCCGGCGTTTGTCAGCCAAAAAACATCGGGATTAAAATATACGTATTCGGGATCGGTTTCATTTAAAAGAATGTCGATTCCTCGTATATCTCCGAAGGTTATCCATTCAAAAGCGTGAAAATGATACATATAACGCAAACCGACTTTTTTGCAAGCCTTTCCGCTTTCGTTCATAATGCGAGCAAATTCGGAATAGCCCTCTTTTCCTTTAATTCTCAGCTCGTTCGGAATGGAATCGGTACGCAAAACATCGCAACCGTATATTTCGGCTTCATTTGCCGCACTGTTGATTTCCGAAATAACTTTGTTCCAAGGTTTGAAAACCGAGTCGGCGCAAAGTCCCAATGATTTTAAAAATTCGGCGTTTTCGGAAAGCCCCATAAAAGAAGGCTTTGTCATTTGCAAAACTTTGTATCCCGTTTCCGCAATTTTGGTTAATGTTGCCTTATAATCTTCAAGAGAGTTTGTGTGATCTCTCATTGTATACATTTGTAATCCTATTCTGCTCATAGCGTTCTCCTTAATAAATGTTTTATATATCCAAAACCATTTCGGGATATTCAACAATTCCCGATTCAAACGGTTTTGCTCTTTCGCAAGTGGTTTGCATTGTGTGATAGTTGTTTTTGCCGTTAAGATTCATTATGTTTACTCCGGCTTCAAGAACGTGCAACGCTCTTTCCAAAGAAGCTCGAGACTCTCTTTGATTTTTGATTGCATAGCACATATCGGCAACGCCAAGACCGCGGCAGTTATCCGTATATGCAAAATTTTTGGAAATTTCGCTTTCTTGACCTGTTGCGGTTTTAAGCAAAATTCTTCCCGAAAAATCGTTGGGATCGTTTAATGTGAGAATGCCTTTAGTGCCGTATATCATAAAATTGTTTGTGCCGCCCACCGATTCCGAAGAAGTAATAATTACGCCCATGGCACCGGATTTGAACTTCATTGCACCGCAAACGTTGTTCGGCGTTTCGATTTTCATAACCGTTCCGTATCCCGGATTTTTGGGATTCATAAATATACGGCTGTTGCTGTCTCGTGTTTCGGAATATCCGCAAACCGATTCGATAGGTCCCAAAAGATTTATCATTGCCTGAAGATAATAACAGCCCATATCATACATTATACCGCCGCCGGGAAGAAATGCAAAACGGCGTTCGGTTGTATCTTTGAATCTTTCGTGATGATAGCCTCTTACAACAATTGCGTTTGCCATAACGGGTGTTCCGATTAACCCTGCGTCTATTGCCTGACGTGCTGTTTGCAAGCCCGCTCCCAAAAACGTATCGGGAGCGCAACAGAACATAACGCCCTTTTTTCTTGCGATTTCCGCAAGCTCTTTCGCTTCTTCCATTGTGATAGACATCATTTTTTCGGAATATACGTGTTTGCCGGCTTCAAGCGCGGCTTTTGAAACGGCATAATGCGATGTGTGGTAAGTAAGATTTACAACAACGGAAATTTCCGGATCTTGCAATATTTGTTCGTTTGTCATTTGCTTTATGCCGAACTCTTCCGCACGCGCTTTGGAACGTTCCGGAATTATATCGGAACAACCCACAAGGTCGGTTATGTTGAACATTTCCTTTAAATTTTTTAAATAAATGCCGCTTATCATACCGCAACCTATTACGGCAACTTTTACGGGTTTAAAATTAATCATAATTTAAATTTACACCTCCGCTTTTTGCTTGTATGAAAAAATGAATTTTCATTTTCCTTTCAAATTTTCTTTATCA
Organism: uncultured Oscillospiraceae bacterium; assembly: GCA_964544455.1. Taxonomy (GTDB): domain Bacteria; phylum Bacillota; class Clostridia; order Oscillospirales; family CAG-382; genus SIG622. Next base: position 8,213 of record CAZJCI010000048.1, on the reverse strand, counting down.
AGCTATCTTAATTATAAGCCTAACATCGGGATTTTTCAATGCATAAAACGTTCAATAAATTGGATAAATCAATCAATTTTACACTTGATTTTTTGTGCTTTGCGTGATATAATACTTTTGAAAAAATAAAATCGGAGAAAACAAAAATGAAATATATATCTTTTGAAAAAGCTTGCGATTATGATTACGGGTTGTTTTCCGCAATTGCTTTCCCGCAATGTTAGCAAAACATTAAAAGCTTTGAAATTTCCAATGGCGGAAGAATTGACAGCGGATTGATGTTTATGGTTAACGGAAAGAATACCATGGTTTGCGGTGACGAAAAAATATGCGCGGAAAGCGGACAAATTGTATATCTTCCGCAAGGCGCGAAATATACAGCGTATTTTGACGTTGCAAAAAGCAATGAAAGCAAAAGCGGAAATATAACAGATTATCTTATAAATTTTACGGCAAAAACGTCGGACGGCGAACCGCTTGCACTTTCCCCAAAAATACTTGTGATTTCGCCGAAATACGGCAGAAACTTTTATGATATGTTTTCCGAAGTTGCAAGAAAAAGCGAAAATGCAATATATTCTTCTTCGCTTATAAAAGCGGCAGTATATGAAATAATAACCGAAGTGTCCAAGCTGCTTAAAAACAGTGAGAAAAAAAACAAAGCCTATTTATCGGTTTTTTCGGCAATTGAATATATAAACGAAAACTACCTTAAAACAGACATAAAAACGGTTGATTTATGTGAACTTTGTCATTTCAGCGAAGCAACTTTGCGCAGAATGTTCATAGCCGCTATCGGTATGGCACCGAAGGAGTATATTAATTCTCTTAAACTTAAAAGAGCAAAAATGCTTCTTGAAAACGGCGGAAACGATATTGCGGAAACCGCTCGTCTTTCGGGGTTTGAAGATCCCGCATATTTTTCCAGATTTTTTAAAAATCATATCGGAATAACTCCGTCGGAATATAAAAACGCCAAAATCGGCGTTAAAAACAAGTATTAATCGGAAAACCGAGTAAAATAAGTGCGGTTTTGGCTATAAAATGTTATATATAAATTAAAGCGGTTGCTTTCTTAATTCGAACAACCGCTTGATTTTTATTTTGTTATTAAGTTTGTTCCCAAAACCACAATTCCTATGAAAACAAGCACTATTCCGACTGTGCGGTTAAGAGTTTTTGGTTCGGCTTTATTGGCAAATACCGCAGCCACTCTTGCCCATAAAAGCGTTGAAAGCACGCAAAAAACAAGGCAGGCAATATCGGGGAGACCGTCGATGGCAAAATGGCTTACCGAACCTGTAAGTGCTGTGAACGTCATAACGAATACGCTTGTGCCGACAGCCGTTTTCAGCTCATATCCAAGAACAGATGTTAAAACGAACAGCATCATCATACCGCCACCGGCACCGACAAATCCGCATATAAATCCTATAAGCATTCCGCTTAAAACGGAACGGATTATTTGATTTTTACGGCTTAAATTTTTTGCGGCCATAGTTTCTTTGGTTGTCATAACCGGTTTAACAATAAACTTAATGCCAAGAATCATTGTCATAAATACGGCAAAATTTCCCATTGCGTTTCCGGGAACAAGCTTTGAAACAAGGCTTCCCACAACAGTGAAGCACAAAACGCTCAGCATCATAACTATGCCGTTTTTTATGTCAAGATTTTTGTTTTTCTTATACGTATATGCGCTTACCGCACTTGCAAGAACATCGCTTGCAAGGGCTATTCCTACCGCTTGATAAGGCGGAATATCAAGAAAAGTTATTAATAGCGGACTTATTGCGGAAGCGGCACTCATTCCCGCAAAACCCGTTCCAAGGCCGGCACACAGCCCGGCAATAAAACAAACTGTAAATTTTATAAGCCAATCCATTATAAAAACCTCCGATTTTTTATACTAGGGTATTATAGCATTTTGGCGAGTGCCTTTAAATGGATTTTTATGGCGAAAATTAAAATTTTTAAGCGTTGTACCGATAATAAATTATGTTCTGTTGCCCGGACATTCAAAAATATTTGAAGCTTCGGTTTTGTTTTCAAAATGTTCGAAACGCAACCTTTCGGCTATTGTTGCAATAAATTCGGCGTTTGTGGGTTTATAGTATGTTTCATTTTTGCACCTGAAAAACAGTTCGCATATTGCGGTTCTGTCCGTATACATCCAGGCGGTTTCTATTGCGTGCCTTATTGCTCTTTCGACGCAAGCGGGTTTTGTTTCGAATTCTTTTGCTATATGGGGATATATTCCTTTGGTTACATAATTAATTATATTCGGGTTTTTATAAACCATAATTATGGCGGCACAGGCATAGCGATAGCCTTTAACATGAGCCGGTATTCCCAATGCTCGCAATATTTCGGCTGTTCTGCTTTCAACGGTATCGTATATTGCATATTTTGAAATTTCATTTTCTTTTTTTATTTTTCGAAAAGTAATTTCGTTTATTCTTTTTGAAATTTCCGAAATATTGCAAGGTTTTTTTAAGCAATAATCCGCTCCGGATTCAAGAGCTTCTTCGATAATATCGTTGTTACCGATTCCCGTAACGATAATAAAACGCGGTGGTTTACGCATATTCTTTTTCAAAGTTCTTATAAGTTGAGTTCCGTCCGTATTTTTCAACCATAAATCAAGCATTACAATATCCGGTTCAAGCATCGCTATTTCATCGCAAGCAATTCTGCCGTCTTCCGTTTCTCCGATTAAAGTTACGTTCGAACCGTAAAAGTATTCCTTAATTTCTTTTCTGAATTCCGAGTTTCCGTCGGCTACATAGATTTTGACATTCACTGTTTTTTCCCTCTTTTCAATATAATTTTTGATATTTTTTTATATCGGTAAAACTTAACAGGTTAAAGCGTTACCGATTTTTTGTTTTGTCTGCATATTTATAACACAATTTGACAAATTCAGACTTTTCACGTATATTATATTCCAAATAATTCCGTATGCCAATGAAGCGCACTTCACTTTTGGAAAATTTTCGATATTTTTTATAAAGGCATATATTACTATTGACAATTGTTAAAAAAAGGTATATAATTGAAAAAAGTAAATTATATAAGGATGGTAGAATTATGGATAATTGCATTAATCCGTTGGAAAATTTGGTGACGGACGGCGGTTTTACGGGAATTTTCCGTACAATCGGTTGCATAGGCGATAGCCTTTCATCGGGTGAATTTCAGTCGACAACGGCGGACGGAAAATACGGTTTTCACGATATGTATGAATATTCGTGGGGACAATATATTGCAAGAGAAGCAGGGTGTACCGTTTATAACTTTTCAAGAGGCGGTATGAGCGCAAAATGGTTTAACGATAGCTTTGAAAAAGAATGCGGCGTTTGGAGTGCGGATAAAAAGTGTCAAGCATATATTATTGCGCTTGGAGTAAACGATGTGTTTAACGGCGGTCAGACTGTTGGCAAAGTGGGAGATTGCAATTCCGATAATTACGGAATTCAAGGTAACATAACGTTTGCCGGAGAATATGAAAAAATCATAAAAAAAATAAAAGAGTTTCAGCCCAAAGCTCGTGTTTTTCTTGTTTCTATGCCAAAAGGAAGAAACGATGAAAAGACAACGGAAATAACGGCACTTTTGCACGATTTTGCAAACGAATATGAATTTACATATGTAATCGACCTTTTTAAATATGCACCGACATATGATGAAGAATTCAAATCAAAATATTATCTTTCCGGGCATATGAATCCTATGGGATATATGCTGACGGCAAGATATATAATGACTTATATCGATTATATTATAAGAAACAACTTTGAAGATTTCAAACAGGTTCCGTTTATCGGACTTCCGTATCACAGTGCGGAAGCAAAATGGTAAAATTTTGGTTTTAAGGTGAAAATAATGAAAGATATATTTGATTTTGAAAACGAAAAGCCGCTTGAACGTCTTGTAAGCGGCGGAGGATATACGGGAATATTTCGCACAATCGGTTGCATTGGCGACAGTCTTGCTTCCGGGGAATTCGAATCGACCGGGGAAGACGGAAAAAAAGGCTATCACGATATGTATGAATATTCGTGGGGGCAATATATTGCAAGAACCGCCGGATGTAAAGTATATAACTTTTCAAGAGGCGGTATGACAGCTTCGGAATTTAACGCAAGCTTCGAAAAAGTATGCGGCATTTGGAGCACCGAAAAGAAATGTCAGGCATACATCATTGCTCTTGGCGTAAACGATTTATACGGAAGGAATGATGAAATCGGCGAACCCGGAGATTTTGAAAAAGAAAACAAACAAAATACCTTTGCTGCGGAATATGAAAAAATTATACGTAAAATCAAGGAATTTCAGCCCAAAGCAAGAATTTTCCTTATGACAATGCCCGAAGGGAACGAAAAGGCAAAGCTTCATTCGGAGTTGCTTTATAAGTTTGCGGAGATTTATGAGTTTACATATATAATCGACCTTGCCAAATATGCTCCGCCGTATGACGCCGAATTTAAAAAGAAATATTATCTTGGCGGTCATATGAACCCAATGGGATATATGCTAACCGCAAAATATGTTATGTCGTATATAGATTATATTATTCGTCATAACCTCGAAGATTTCAAACAGGTTTCGTTTATCGGACTTCAGTATCACAGTGCGGAAGCAAAGTGGTAAAAACAAAGAACGATAAAAAAACACGGTGCGCGTTGCATACAACGTCGACGCCGTGTTTTTATGTTTATTTGATTTTGCCGATAACCGAAAATACAATAAAAGTCATAGCGTTGGCAATAATAATGCTTGCGCCCACAGGAGTTTCAAGCATAATCGAACCAACCGTTCCCAAAAGGAAACACACAGAAGAAATTAAAACCGAACCGATAATAACGGATTTATAGGATTTAAACATTCGCATTGCGCTGAGCGACGGGAAAATAATAAGTCCTGATATAAGCAAAGTTCCCATAATTCGCATACCTATAACAACTGTTACCGCCGTAAGCAACGCAATTATTACATTATATATTTCGGGTTTTACTCCCGAAACTTTTGCAAAGCTTTCGTCAAACGTAACCGCAAAAATACGGTTATAAAGAAGAATAAAAAGCAAAATAACAACAAGTATTACCGGCATACATATGTAAAAATCGGTTTTTGAAATAGCAACAATACTTCCAAACATATAATCGTTGACATTTGTATTAACGCCGCCCGCAAGCGAAACGGCGGCAATTCCAAGCGCAAGAGCCGTGCCGGAAACCAAAGCAACCGCACTATCGCCGCCCATACTGCTTTTTCGGCTTATTCGTAAAAGCAAAAAAGCGGCAACCATAACCACGGGAATCGCAAAAAATAACGGAGCAAACCCAAAAACCAAAGCTATGGACATAGCCCCAAATGCCACGTGCGAAAGACCGTCGCCAATCATGGAATATCTTTTTAAAACTAACGTAACGCCAAGCAAAGCTGCCGAGACGGCAACAAAAAGACCTAATATTATGCCTCTTTGAACCACCGACGGAAGTGCAAATATTTCGGAAGAAAAATTAACCATTTGTAACAACCTCCTTTTCACACATACCGCAAAAGTTTTTAAAAAGTTCGGTTGAAAGATATTCGTCTCGTGTGCCGAAAAAACGGATTTCCGTGCCCATATGAAGAATTTTATCGGCATAGTCCTTTGCGCTGTCTACCAAATGCGAAACCATAATTACCGTCATACCTTTTTCTTTTTTCAGTTTTGCAAGGGTTGAATAAAGATTTTGGTTTGCTATCGGGTCAAGCCCGTTCGACGGTTCGTCAAGCACAATAAGTCCGCTTGTATGACAAAAAGTTTCATCGTGGCAATGGCAATGTTTGTCGTTGCACACGGTGCAATTTGTTGCGGAAACAAGCGCGCGCGCAAGGAGTACACGTTGTTTTTCGCCGCCCGAAAGCGAGGCAAAAGGTTTTTGGGAGAGCTTTTCTATTCCAAGATAGGAAATAATATCATATGCTTTTTTTTTATCTCTTTTGGTATAAAAAGAAAACACACCCTTTTTGCCTACAAATCCCGAAAGAACGACTTCTTCGACCGTTGCGGGAAAATCTTTCGGAATATCGCTTTGTTGTGGCAAATAACCGATTTTTTTTGAAGTTTCGGCGTCCCGAAATTCAATTTTCCCATCGCTTATCGGAACAAGTCCCAAAATTCCTTTCATAAGAGTGCTTTTTCCAGAACCGTTTTCGCCCACAACCAACAAAAATTCTCCGTGATTAAGTTTGAAAGAAACGTTTTTTATCGCGGCGGAATTTTGACCGTATTTTACGGTTAAGTTTTCCACGGATAATATAACTTTGTTTTCGGTATTATTCATAAAAGTTCTCCGATTAATATGTTAAATTTATTGTTCGATTCCGGCGGCAAGCTTTAAATTTTCAATGTTTTTTTTCATAATCGAAACATAACTTTCGCCGTTTTCAGCTTCACTTAACGAAAGATTGTGACAAGAATGAAGAACAAGAATTTTTGCGCCGGTTTCTTCGGCAATTGCATTGGCGATTTTTCCCTCAGACATTTCTTCGCCGAAAATATATTTTGCATTATCTTGCTTGATTGATTCGCAAAGTTCCGAAATTGTTTTAATTCCGGGTTCCGTTTCTTCTCCGCAACCAAGATATGCCGATTTATATTTAAAGCCGTATTGTTCGAACATATATAAAAAAGCAAACCGTCCGCCGAAATAAAGCGTTCGTCCGTCGTAAGCTTCGGAAATTTTGCCAAGCTCCGAATCAAGCTGCAAAATTTGGGCTTTAAGTTTTTCGGCGTTGGCTTTATAATAATCGGCGTTTTGCGAATCGACATCGCATAGTGCGTTTAATATATTATCCGCCATTATTACGGCATTTTTGGGGTTTGTCCAAATGTGCGAATCGTAATCGTGTGAATGATGGTGATGTTTTTCGCTTGCGCTTTCGTTTGCATCGGTTGCATACTCCAAAAGAGAAATATTTTCGGAAAGATTGACCGTAACCGCATTGCCGTCCGTGTTTTCCGCAAGAGTTGCCGCCCAAGGTTCGATGTCTTTTCCGGTATAAATATAAATATCGGCTTTCGAAACTTCGGAAATATCTTTTACTGAGGGATCATACGTGTGACTTTCGCTTCCCCACGGAAGAATTTTAATAACTTCCGCTTTATCGCCCGCAATAATTCTTGCAAAATCGTATTGCGGAAACAGTGTTGTTACGATTTTTAATTTATCGTTTTTTTCATCTGTTTTTTTACAGGACGCCGTAAGCAATACGGTTAAAAAAACAAGAATAAGGGAAAGTATTTTTTTTAAGTTAACCGTTTTCATCAATTTGCACTCTCCTTTTCGGCGCACGCTTTGCATATGCCGTAAAAAATTGTTTTGGACGGAACAATGCAAAAATTGTGTTCGTTTTTAATGTGTTTTTTAAGTTCTTCGAGAAAATCGCAGTCAGCGCAAAAAAGTCTTCCGCATTCGGTGCATTTCATATGAAAATGTTCGCGACATTCTTTTTCTGAATAAGTATATCTTGCCCGATCTTTGTCTGCCGTGTATTTATGAACAATGCCTTGTTCATAAAGCTTTTCCAAATAGCGATAAACTGTGGTTATGCCAACGCTGTGACCGTTTTCACGCAGTAATTCCATAATTTCTTCCGCCGATAAATGTTTTTCCGTGTTGCTTTTTAAAAGCGAAAGAATTATATCTCTTTGACGAGTTTTATATCCTCCTGCCGTTCTCATTTTATGACCTCCAAAGTGAAATCGAATTTCATTTTCATATTATAGCACTTCCGAAGCGTTTTGTCAATAGGGAAAAAGAATATTGTTGAATAATGCAAAATTTTAGTGCGCTATTGAAAATTTACAAACAAAACGCCGAAATGGTTCGCTGTATATTGACAAAACGCTTTTGCGATATACCGATACAAAAATTGGTTTGCATATCAAATTTTAACGGCACAAATGCGCAAGAGGTAACTAGCTGTTAAAAGTCAAAATTGAAAGGCAAAAGTTTAAAAAAGTTAAAAAGAGAATAGCAAATAAGTCCTGTATCGTATTGGAATGGCATTAAAGAAATTGGAATTAGAGGGATATATAAAGCGTAACCGCTTTCGTGACTAAAAATATAAAATGTAATTTTGCAAATTTGACTATCATTTTCGATGATTTCAAATACAAGATCTACGGCAAACTTTTATTGGGGTAAATCTTCCGACGG
>CAZJCI010000047.1:2560-12478 GCA_964544455.1 uncultured Oscillospiraceae bacterium | reverse complement strand
GCACCCCGCGCTTGCGGCAACCGCTCCGTCGCCGGTGCAATCCGCAACGTATTTTGAAAGCATTGCAAAACGTCCGTCGGAATTTTCGGCAATTATGCCGGTAACGGTTTTTCCCGATGTAAGCGTTTTGGGAAAAAACGTATTATAAAGTATTTCGACTTTGACTTCAAGGGCTTTTGTTTCGAGAATATATTTCATATATCCGTAATTAAAGCTTATGTTCCAAAAACAGCCCCATTTGCTTAAGCAAGCTGATATACTAAATTTAATTAAGCCCCATTGATTTTAAATAATCGTATGATTTTTTCAAACATTCAAACGGATTTTCGCCGTAGCAGTTGTCCTGTTCGACAAAAGCGTATTCAACGTTATAATCCACGCAAGCTTTTATTATGCTTGGAAAATCTAATATTCCGTGACCGACGGGGGCAAAACGTCTTTCTTCTCCCACAATTACGGTATCCTTAAAATGAACGCACGGAATTCGGTTTTTAACGCTTTCAAGTGTTTTAAGAATATCTCTTTTGCCGTCGGCAACCCAATGCGTATCCAACGTTATGCCCATAAGTTCTTGCGGAACCGTGTTTATTATGTGCTCCCAGCAACATTCGCCGTCAACTTCTTTAAATTCGAAGCTGTGGTTGTGATACATTAAATATGCGCCGTTTTCTTTCATTGCTTTTGCAACGGGAACAGCTTTATCCGTAAAATCTTTCCATATTTGCTTATCGTCGATTTTGCCTGCGTTGGGAAGACAGCCGACTCCTATATATTTACATCCGAATTTTTTGTGTTTTTCGACAACCGCAACTGTATTTTCAATCATTTCGTCAAAACTGTAATGCGTAAGAGTGCATTTAAGTCCTGCGGATTTAAGTTCGGTTGCAAGCCATTCGCCGTCGTAAGGGCAAGTTCCGGAAACTTGCACGGCGGTATAGCCCATATCGGCAACTTTTTTCAGTGTTTCGGAAAAATCGTCAAGGTTTTTTGTATAGTCCTTTAAGCTGTAAAGTTGTGCTCCTATAATCATTTTTTTACCTCCGAAATTTTACAAATTTATCCGAATATTATTCTACACCGTTTTGACAAATTTGTCAAGTACGGCAATGTAAATAAAGTGAATATATTGGATTTTAATGCAAAAAGGTGTGAAAATATCATATTTTAACTCTAAAATATCAAATTTTCGCTTATTTTGAATTTTGGTATTGAAAAATTGAAAAAGTTGTTTTATAATGTGGGGGTGAGTTAAATGAAGCTCGCAAATTATTAAACATTTTAACGAAAGGAAGAATTAATATGTTTACTCCCGAAACATCCAAACACTTTAAAAAATATGTGGACGAAAGCGGCGTTGTTTCCTATATTCTGACAACAAGGTTTGCTCCCGTGCAACAAGGAATATACTACACAAATCCTGCTATGACAACAGACGGAAGATATCTTTGGTTCTGGGGAACATTTCCGCCGTCCATTACCAAAGTATGCGCTGTTCTTGACTTTGAAACCGACGAGATAATCGTTCATAACGAAACAACATCTGCGGGAATTCCTTTGCTTGATGTTGATAGCGGCGATTTGCTGTTTTGCCTTAACGGCAATCTTTACAAAATTAAGCCGAATAAAACGGACGAGTGGGAGGTTCTTGCCAAGGGAAGTTCCGTTGCAAGAAGCGTTTTCGACAGATTCGAAGCAAATTTGCAGGGAGATAAACCCTGCGGCGGCGTAAGTGCGACTCATTTGCTTTGGACAAAAGATAAAAAAACAATTCTTATTGACAGCCAATATCGAGTTAACGGAACAAAGGTCGGCACAATAAATCTTGAAAACGGCGAATTTACGTTTTGGACAGATGTTCAGGGAAGAATATACAATCACGCTCAAATTTGCCCCACAAATCCTGATCTCGGTATGGTAAACGAAGATTTTTGGATTGACGCAATTACGGGTAAATATAACCTTATAAGAACTCTTGAAGACGGCACTCTTTGCAGAATTATTCTTGTGCGCCGAAACGGAGAAGTGGAAATGGTTCCGCCTATGTTTAAAACAAGAGCAACGCATGAATGGTGGGCGGACGACGGAAAATCGCTTTATTCCGTCGATATGACAATGGGACTTTGCCGCTATACACTTGAAGATAAAAAGTGGGAATTAAGAGTTCCCGGAAAGGCATGGCACGGTCATGCTTCGGCAAACGAAAAATATTATGTTACGGATATTGATTTGGTTGACCAATGCTTCCGAGGCTGTGAATCAAGAGTACGTTTTTATAACTACGAAACCAAGAAAGACGTTTTTATAATTACATATAATCCCAGGTGGAACAGCCCCGAAGAGCAGAACAGCTTCCATATGGACCCGCACCCGTCGTTTGTTTGCAACGACAAATACGTTTGCCACACAACAACCGTGGACGGTCATATCGACGTTGCGATTACTCCCGTGGATCAGCTTATTGAAATGACAAAATAATTAATAATTATATAACAGAGTTTTATAATCGAATATATAATAAGACGGCGCATTGCAAAATACGCCGTCTTTAATTTTATTTTAAATGTGACCTATGTTTACCGTTTCAATGTGGCTTGTGTCATTCGGAACAAGGCTGTCGTCAAAGTGAATTATGACGTTTTCGGATTCTAATTTTTCCTGAAGAGCTGTTATATCAATATCGGTTACGGAACATTTTTTTTCAAAAGCTTGAAGTGCCGCCGCTCCCGCCGCCTGTCCCGTCAGAATTGCCGGGGGGATTACCCTAAGAATATCCCAAGCGTAACCTTTGCCCGAAACGCATCTTCCGGCGGCAATAATATTTGAAAATCCGTCCTTAATCATAGTGCCGTAGGGAACTTCATAAAGAAAGTCCCGTCTTTCAAAATCGCATATTGCGCACACGGAATCTTCAAAATGCTTATAGGCGTCGGTTTCCGCAAGGGTATAGTTGCCGTCAATGTGTCTTGTGGTTCGGAATTGCGGCATTATGGGCAAAAGAGTTATATCTCTGCTTTTACGGTCTTCATGACAAATCTTTTCAAAAAGTTCAAGCTGATTTTCCGTTAAATATTTGCTTACGTCGTCGCCGTCGGTTCCGTTCCAAAACGGCTTGTTTTGCGGGTGACCTTTGCCGTAAAGATTTGCGGCTCCGGCGTGACGGTTGATTGTAAGATTGCCTATGTCGCCCGTTTCGACGGCTTTTTTGCAACTTTCAAGCGTTGCGCCGAAAGCGTAATATGTGTGATAGTTTGTGCCGGTTACGGTTGGAACTCCCGCCATATGAAGAACGTCGGAATCGCCGGTGGCGTCGATAAAAACTTCCGCTTCCACTTTAACATTACCCGATTTGTTAAACACGTTTATCGAGTTAATTTGTCCGTTAAAAACTTCGGCTTGAGTTATGACGGAATCAAACATTATATCGACGTTAAGGTCGCAGAGCAATTTTGTAAGAACAAGCGAAAAAATAGGTGCGGAATATTTTGTAATAAGTCGCTGTTCGGTGTTTCCTTGCCCGGGTTCGCCGTTTTGCCAATCCGGCGGCAGAGTATCGAATCCGTATTTTATCGAAAGACGTAAAAATTCGTCCGCCATTCCCTTTATTATTTGAACTCCTCGCCCGTTGCACATGGGGACAAAAAAGTTTACAAGTCCGATTGTTCCCAAACCGCCAAGCTGAGTGGCTTTTTCAATAAGAACAACTTTTTTTCCGCCTCGTGCGGCTTCGGTGGCGGCGGCAACTCCCGCAACGCCGCCTCCGCATACGGCGATATTATATTTTTTTGCGTTATTCATTTTTATTCTCCGTTTCTTAATGTTAAAAATAGATTGATTTTCGCTTTATGCGGTTGCGTCGGCATTGCCGTCGTTGTTTGCGTCGTTGCCGCTATCGGAAATATCGGAGTTTTCCGAATTTTCCGAATCGGAGATTTTATAGCATACAATGAATCCGTCGGCGTTGTTGCCGCTTATTTGATATTGAACGTTTTGCGGCACGTAAAATTCCGTGCGAGGATTTTCCGATTTCGGCACATAAAAAACGTTCCAACTTTCGGTTTCGGAAACGTTTACCGTCAGCGGTATGTTTTGGCTGTAAACCGAAATTCCCGAAATATACTCTTCAAGAGTAAGATTTTTTTCAAACATATATGTTGCGTGCGGTATGCCCACATAGCGGAAATGCCAACTTTCGGGGGCTATTCCGGTTACGGAGCTTTTTCCTTCGGGGTATCTTAAAACAAAACCGTATTTGTGGCAGTTTTCATAAATCCAGGCATAGCGTTCTTCTTTTGTGAAAGTTCTTGCTCCCACTCCGCCGTCGGGATATATTGAAAAATCCAAAGCATATCCTGTGTGATGTTCACTGTTGCCGGGAGTTTGGGCGATTTGCTGATCTTCGCCAAGCTGTTCTTTTTTGCTGTCCAAAATTTTTTGTTGCTGTTCAAAAGTTCTGTATGCGCTGTTAATCATAACGTCTTTACTTCCGCCGACTGCCGAAAAATCGGAAAACATTGCGTTAAGCGCATTAACTGTTTCTTTGGCAAGAAGAACGTTATAATCGGCGGCTTTAAAATTCTTGTTTTGAATGTTGGAAGCAACCGTAACAATTTCCGGGTTGGAAATATCTGTGCCGTTGCGGTTAAAATCATAAGCATGTTCGGTGTTTACAAGTATAAGCGAACCACGGACATAATCCGAAGAGTCGACGCTTTGCTTGCTTAAATTTGCGTTTTGCAAATCGGCATTTTGATTATCGTTGTTTTGCGATTGCAAATCGCTTTCCGAATTTTGTGTTGCGTCCGTTTGCTTTTGCGGAAAATCCGATTTGTTTATTTTTGCAAACGCCGCAATTATGGAAATAACAAGAACTGCAACAATAACCGCCGCAATTTGTTTTCCGTAAGCTTTAAAAAACGGCGGAATGCCGTCCGCGTCGGCGTTTGCATAACTTGCGTTTATTGCCTTTTGATTTTTTAATTGCCGTTCAAGTTCGGAAAGTCTGCCCACTCGCTGTTGCTTTTTGCGTTCCGTCGCCAACTGCCTTTGAAGCATTTCAAGCTCTCGTTGCTGTTGCATAAGTTTTTGCCGTTGCGCATTTATTTGCCGTTCCGTGGGCGTTGCGGAAGTTTTCGGAACGGGCTTGCCGTTGCTTTGAACACGCGCGTTCGACGGCGCAACTCCGCTTTTTGGTCTGCCGTTATTATGATTACTTTGCGACGATTTTTGCGAATTTTGCGGTAACGGCTTGAAATTTGCGCCGCTTTGGCTTGGTTTGCCCTGAGCTTTTTTTTGAGCGTTAAGCTTTCTCGCTTGTTCTTCACGGCGCATTGCCGGAGTCATAATGCTGTTTTGCCTTTGTTTCTTTTGTTCACCGTTTGTATTGTTCATACAACCTCTCTTTTCTTAATATTATTAATTTGCCGTTATGCGCACGTTTTTTATTCCCGATTATGAGCCACAAGGTTGTTTACCCAAATTTCCTTTTTTACAAGAATAAATCCCAAAACGCATTTAACGGCGTCTATTGCCTGAATTATTAAATAAAGCGTAATTATCGGAACCGACGTAAAACGAGATAACGCAAAAGCAAACGGAATGGAAAACGTCCACATAAATACGCTGTCAAACAAAAACGTAACAACCGTGTTTCCGCCGGAACGCAACGTGAAGTATGCGGCGTGAGTAAAACCGTGAATCGGCATCATAACCGCGCTTATTAAAAGAAATTGCGAAGCATATGCTTTAACCGAGTTTTGCGTGTTGTATATTTTCGGAATTTGCGGCGCAAGTATTGCCATAACCGTGCCGATAACCACGCATATCGCAACAACAACCGCAAGAATTTTTGTGTTTTCCTCTTTTGCTTTTTCAAGCTTGCCCGCACCCAAAAGCTGACCGATAATTATCGAAATTGTTGTTCCGAACGCAAAAAACGCGCAATGGAAAAGATTTGAAACGGTGGAACTGATATTATACGCCGAAACAATTTCAAGTCCTCTAATCGAATAGCACTGAACAAGAGTTGCCGTCCCCAAAGCCCACATAATTTCGTTTATCATTAACGGAAAACCTTTTTTAACTATTTTTTTAACAAGTTCCGAAGGAATCGCAAAACTGCGGTACGCGCCCTTGATAAAAGGATTTTTTTCTTTTTTTACGTGCGTCCAAAGAACAACTATCAAACATTCGGTATATCTGGCAATAACAGTGGCAATTGCCGCCCCGGAAACGCCGAGTGCGGGAACTCCGAGTTTTCCGAATATCAGCACATAGTTTAAACAAGTGTTCACAACAACCGCCGTAACGCCGGAAATCATCGGCACAACGGTTTCGCCCGTTTCTCGCAAAGTTCCCGAATATGCTTGCATTATCGCGAAAGGAAGCAACTGCAAAATAATTATGTTTATATATTCTTTTCCGAAAGCCAAAGTTTTCGCAACGTTAAGCCCTTCTTCACCCTCGTGCAAATAAAGCGAAATTAACGGTTCCTGAAAAAATGCGAACATCAACGCTCCCATAACCGTCATAAACGTAACCACAATTAGTTTTGCCCGAAACGTCGAACGTACTCCGTTACTGTCGTTTTTCCCATAATATTGAGCCGTAAAAATTCCGGGACCCGAAATTCCGCCGAAAATGCAAATATTAAAAACAAAAAGCAACTGATTTACCACGGCAACGCCGGACATTTGCTCCGTTCCAAGCTGACCGACCATAATGTTGTCAATCAAACTTACAAAATTCGTAATAACGTTTTGAATAAGTATCGGTAAAGTTACCGTTATAACTCTTTTATAAAACGCCCTGTCGCCAATAAATTTTTTAAACATCAAAATATTCTCCCATAAAATGTATTCGGAATATTATATCACAGTTTAAACTGTTTGACAATACGTTTAAACAAACACATTTCTTTTAAAATGTAAATTTTGTTAAAATCAAACGGTTGAAGTATGCTTGTTCCTAAAGTTCAACGGCGTCATACCCGTGTGTTTGCGAAAAGTTCGGTGAAAGTGCTCGATGTTTGAATAACCGCAATAATCGGAAATTTGCTGAACCGGCAGTTCGGTTTTCAGCAAAAGTTCTTTGGCTTTGTCAATTTTTATGCTTGTAAGCAACTGCGAAAAACCAAGTCCGGTTCTTTGCTTTATCAGCTTTGAAGTGTATGAAAAAGAATAATTGAACTTATCGGCAACCTGTTCCAAATTAATCGTGTTAAAATTATTTTTAATAAATTCCAAAATGTCGTTTGTGGAATGAAAAGTTCCGGAAAAAGAATTCGAAAACGAAAGCGCATATCTTTCGGGATTTGTTATTTCGAAAATCAGCGCATGAGTCAAATGCTCCTTAATGTCCGCATTGAATTTGTTTCCGTCGCAGTCCAGATGTTTGTCGGCATACAAAAACAGCTTTGCAATCGCTTCGCCGAAACTTGATTCGGAGCATTTAAAATAAGCGAATTTTCGGTGGCTTTTGCCCGCCACAATGCAATTTATGAATTTTTCAAACGCGTTTGTGCGGAAATTCTTGTTAAAATACTCCTTTATGGCGTCCTTTTTTATAAAAATATTCAGGGCGTAAGAATTTTTTCTTTTTTCAATATCCGATTCGATTATATCGAACGAATGGTAAATCAGCGGCGGAAGAATGCATACGTCGCCTTTGCCCATTATTACTTCCTGACCTTCAACCGTGTTTAAAAATTCGCCTTCCATAATGTAGTTTATTTCCATAAATTCATGCGTGTGATAGTTTGGAGCGGAAAATCTGTCGTGCATGTTTGAAGAAACGGCTTTGTTGTTTAAATATTTATCATAAACAAAAATGTTGGAAACATAATCGCTCTTGTTGTCGGTACTGTGGACGGTTTGATAATCGTAATAGGATTTCATATGTTTGACTTCGTTGTCGGTAAGTTGCATAAAATTTTTGTTCATTTCGTCAAAAGTATACATTTTTTGCGCCTCCGAATTATTTTGACTTTATATAATAATTATCTTATAAAAATATGAAAAAGTCAATATAAAAAAAAAAAAAAAGTCCTCGGCAAGCTTGTCGGGACTTTAAAAAGGTCTTGTTACTTTACGAACCTATTTTTCTGAATTTTTCATATCTTGAATTAAGCAGTTCTTCCGTCGAAAGCAATTGCTTGGCTTTTATTTCCGAAATAAGAAACTTTTTTAATTCGGCGGCAATTTCTGCGTTTGTTTTGTTTTCTTCAAAAATAATTTTTTCAATAACGCCCAAATTCAAAAGGTCTTGCGACGTAAGCTTTAAAACGTTCGCCGCTTCTGCGGCTTTTGCCGAATCTTTCCAAAGAATACTTGCGCAACCTTCGGGCGAAATAACGGAATACACCGCGTTTTCAAGCATAACAACCGTATCGCCAACGCCCAACGCCAACGCTCCGCCGCTTCCGCCCTCACCCGTAACAACCGAAACAATGGGGGTTTTTATTCCCATCATCTCAAAAAGATTTTCCGCAATTGCCTCTCCCTGACCTCTTTCTTCCGCGTCTATTCCGGGATATGCGCCGGAACTTCCGATGAAGCATATTATGGGACGCTTGAATTTTTCGGCTTCTTTCATAAGTCGCAAAGCTTTGCGATAGCCTTCCGGCGAGGGGCAACCGAAGTGACGTTTCATTCTGTCCTGAATATCATAGCCTCGTTCCATTGTGATTACCGTTACGGGAGTATCCCCCAAAAATCCAATGCCGCCCACAATCGCGCCGTCGTCGCCGAAACGTCTGTCGCCGTGAAGTTCCACAAAATCGTCCGTAATTCTGTCAATATAATATCCGCCCATAGGTCTTGTGCCGGCTCTTGCCGCCAAAACTCTTTCATATGCGGTTATGTTTGATTTTTCCATTTTGCAACAGCTCCTTTAGGTTATTTTAATTTGTGAACGGATAAAATTTTTGCCAAGGTATAGCGCATTCGTTGCCTTTTTTCAATAATATCCACAAATCCGTGCTCCAAAAGAAATTCGGCTCTTTGAAAACCCTGCGGCAACTTTTCTCCCGTGGTTTGTTCGATAACTCTTTGCCCCGCAAATCCTATCAACGCTTTGGGTTCGGCAATAATAATATCGCCAAGCATTGCAAAGCTTGCCGTAACTCCGCCGGTTGTGGGGTCGGTAAGAACGGATATATAAAGCTGTCCCGCTTCGCTGTGCCGCTTAACCGCGCCGCTTACCTTTGCCATTTGCATTAAGGAAAGTATGCCCTCTTGCATTCTGGCTCCTCCGGACGTGCAAAAGCCTATAACGGGAAGTTTCTCACTTGTTGCGGTTTCAAAAAGACGCGTGATTTTTTCGCCGACAACAGTTCCCATACTGCCCATCATAAATGAGGAATCCATTGCGAACATTGCGCATTTTTCGCCGCCCACGGTGCATTTTCCGCAAACAACGCCTTCGTTAAGTCCGGAAGCTTTTTTTGCTTTTTCAAGCTTTTCGTCGTATTCCGGAAAATCAATTAAATTCGAGGAAACAAGTTCGGCATAAAGTTCTTCAAAACTGTCGTCGTCCGCCGTTGCCGCAATTCTCGCTTTGGCGGGCATTCTTAAATATTCGCCGCAGGAGCAAACATATCCGTTTGCAACAATTTCCGCTATCGGCGTTTCGGCGTTGCATTTTTTGCAATGTACCGTTAAAGAATCGCTTTTCTTATCTTTACCGATACCCAAAAATTTCAAAACATCCATTATGATTTTCCTTTCGCAATATCAATTATAAAAAGTGGAAAAAAGCTTGTACTGCCGCAAAACCCATGCGACAAAATGTTTCGTTGCTCGCTCTTTTCAAAGCGAATCCAAGTACTAACAAAGTCCGTAGCAATATGCCGTACAGCCGCCGTCAAACAACGGTTGTCGCACGTTCGCATACGGCGAAATAATTCTCACTTTGTCGGAAAAG
>CAZJCI010000047.1:0-2460 GCA_964544455.1 uncultured Oscillospiraceae bacterium | reverse complement strand
TCCGAAAAACTATTGTTTTTTTGTTATTGCAAACGAAAATTCCGCACTTACGCAAACTTTACCGTTTACGCTTCCCGTTCCTTTGGCAAAATAAAACGGCTCCATAACTCTTGTGATTTCGCATTTTGTTTCGAACGTGTCGCCCGGAATAACGGGATTTTTGAATTTAACTTTTTCAAGTCCCGTAAAAAGCGGCAAACAGTCTTTTTCGATTTTATCGCCAAGACATACGCTTACGCTCTGAGCAAGAATTTCGCACTGAATAACGCCCGGAACAATGGGATTTCCCGGAAAATGCCCGTTTAAAAACCATTCGTCGCCCTTTATTTTTAATTTTCCGTAGGCAACGCCGTCCAAAAGCTCAACTTCGTCCAAAAGCAACATACCGTCCCTGTGCGGAAGTATGTTTTTTAATTCTTCTCTGTTCATACGCACCTCAAATTCTCTTAAAGCCTATGCAAGCGTTGTGACCGCCGAATCCAAGCGATACGGACATTGCAAGGTTAATTTTTGCCGAAACCGCTTCGTTGGGCGTGTAATTCAAATCGCATTCTTCGTCCGGTTCGGAATAGCCGATTGTGGGCGGAACAATGCCTTCTCGCAGCGAAAGAATTGCGGCAACGGCTTCAACCGCGCCCGCTGCGCCCAGCAAATGCCCCGTCATGGATTTTGTGGAGCTTATGTGCAAATTTTTTGCTTCTTCGCCGAAAACGGTTTTTATGGCTTTTGTTTCCGTTTTATCGTTAAGAGGGGTGCTTGTTCCGTGAGCGTTGATATAAATTGTGTTTGCGGGTTCTTCGCCGCATTCTTTCAAGCAATCGGAAATTGCCCGTGCGGATTGAATCGCTTCCGAATCCGGCGCGGTTACGTGGAATGCGTCGCAAGTACTGCCGTAGCCGGTAATTTCGGCATATATTTTTGCCCCTCTTGCCTTTGCGTGTTCATATTCTTCCAAAATAAGAGCTCCCGCGCCTTCGCCCATAACAAAACCGGAACGTCGTTTGTCAAAAGGACAGCAAGCCGTTGCGGGATCGGGATTTTCCGTAAGTGCGGTGCAGTTTGTAAATCCCGCAATGGAAAGCGGAGCCACGGAAGCGTCCACGCCGCCCGCAATAACGGCGTCGGCATATCCGCCTCGAATGCAACGGAGCGCTTCGCCGATGGCGGTTGTGCCGGTTGCGCAAGCGGTGCTTACGCTGACGCAAGGTCCTTTTGCGCCGAATTTAATGGCAATGTTTCCCGCGCCGATATTCGAAATCATTTTGGGAATAAACAAAGGGGAAACCCTGTTCGGACCTTTATCTCGGAGAGCGTTGCATTCCGAAACAAATGTTTCAAAGCCGCCTATGCCCGAACCGTAATACACGCCCAACCGTTCCGCCGAAACGTTGCCGCCGATTCCGCTGTCCGCCATTGCTTGCGAAGCCGCGCCTATTGCGTATTGAACAAATTTATCGCTTCTTCTTATTTCGCTTTTTTCCATATAAAGCGAAGGATCGTAATCTTTAACTTGAGCGGCGATTTTAACTTTCAGGTCGCTTGTGTCGAAATTCGTAATAACGTCAATGCCGCATTTTCCGCCTATCAGACCGTTCCAAAAATCTTGGACGTTTGAACCTATCGGCGTTACGCAGCCCATTCCGGTAACAACAACTCTGTTCATTATTTTTGTTCCTTTCTGTATATATGTGATAATGAAAAAGAGATATATTTCGGTTTTACATAGCCAGACCGCCGTCGCAACGGATAACCTCGCCGGTTATGTAATCCGAAAATTCGCTTGCCAGAAACGCCGCAAGATTTGCAACGTCTTCAGGCGTTCCGAGTCTTCCTTTCGGAATTTGCTTAAGATAATTTTCCGAATTAAGCTCTTGAGTCATTGCGGTTTGAATAAAGCCGGGAGCAATTGCGTTGCAGCAAACGTTTTTTGCGGCAAATTCGCGTGCGGTAACTTTTGTAAGAGCGATTATTCCCGCTTTGGAAGCGGCGTAGTTTGCCTGTCCCGCAGTGCCCAAAAGCCCGGAAACCGACGCAATGTTAATTATTTTTCCGTATTTGTTTTTAATCGCCTCTAATTCATATTTCTTATACTTTCTACCATATTTCTTTTTTAATAATTCTTGTTTTTCTTTGTACTTTGATAATACTTTATATAAAGTATTACATATAAAAACTTCTCTACTGCTCCCCTTTGTTTTTGTTGTTCCTAAATACCATCTCCCTTTATCATCTTTTATTTTGGAATATACAGTTTTATTTATTTTTATAATTTTGTTTTCCAAATCAATATCATTCCAAGTTAATGCAAAAACCTCTCCTGTTCTCATTCCTGTATAACAAGCCGTTAAAAAAGCACATATAAATGTATTATTCCTGTTAAATCTTAACAAAATTTTATCAATTTCTTCTTGAGAATAAATATGTTTTATTCTGTTTTTTTTGATTCAAATGAAAGTACTT
>CAZJCI010000046.1:0-12544 GCA_964544455.1 uncultured Oscillospiraceae bacterium | reverse complement strand
CACCCGCATGACCTGCGTACTTTTGCCATCACTCTTGACCGCCTAAATATGATACCACATTTTCGGCGGTTTGTCAATACTTTTTTTTAAAAAAAGCGTTTTTTTCTGTTTTGACGATAAAATCTTTTTAGGAGCGACGTTTTATAACACTTATGCACAATTCGCCGCTTGATTTTTTAGATTTAATTTATTGCGTTTCGGATTAAATATTTCAAAAATGTAAAAAAAGCCGACTTCAAGATAATTCATAATTTATTGTTGAAAAAGTATAAAATTTTAATTATAATACAATAATGCGGTGAAAAACTACGAATAAATACATATTTTTTGAAAAGGAGCGTATGATGGCACAAAACAACACCAACGATTCCCGCACTTCAAGGCTTGGTTCCACGGGTGGGCAAGCGGTTCTTGAAGGCGTTATGATGAAATCGAAAGAAAAAATTGCACTTTCCGTGAGAGATTCAAAGGGGAAAATTATAACCGAGGTACGAGATTCGAAGCCTCTTACCTTGAAAAACAAGTTTTTCGGGTTGCCTTTTATCAGAGGTATTGTGGGGTTTGTTGATTCCATGATTGTAAGTTTGAACACGCTGAACCGTTCGGCGGAAATGCTTGGAATCGACGAGGAGGAAGAAGAAACAAAATTCGAAAAGTGGCTTTCCGAAAAGTTCGGAAAAAGCATTGCCGCAGTTGCCACGGCTGTGGGTACGGTGCTTGGAGTTGCTCTTTCCCTTTTATTGTTTGTTTGGTTGCCGAAATTTATTTCCAACTTTATTGTTCCGGCAGACCTTGTGGATTTTTATTACGGATTTGCCGTGCTTAAAAGTGCTATTCAGGGTGTGTTGCGCATTGCTATTTTTCTTTTGTATATAGTTTTGGTTTCGTTTATTCCGGATATGAAAAGGACGTTTATGTATCATGGAGCGGAACACAAATCTATTTTTTGCCACGAAAATTATGAACCTCTTACGGTTGAAAACGTTAAAAAACAATCCAGATTTCACCCGAGGTGCGGCACAAGCTTTTTGGTGGTTATGATGGTTTTGGGAATTTTGATTTCGATTCCGTTTGCGAATTTGACCGACGGAATATATATTGTTTTGAAGCTTTTGACTTTGCCCTTTGTTGTCGGTTTGGGATATGAATTTATTCGTTATGCGGGACGTCACGACAACACGTTTGTTAAAATCGTATCCGCGCCGGGGCTTTGGGTTCAGCGTATTACCACAAAAGAGCCGACGGACGAAATGATTGAAGTTGCGATTCGTTCGCTTAAAGCTTCGCTTCCGGAAATTTATCCGGAAATTACGGACGAGCTTGCCAACGAAAACGACAATAATTCACACATAATTGAAGAAAAATCCGACGAAAAACCCGATGGCGTTCAAAACGTTCAAAATGTTCAAGGCGAACGGGACGTACAAGACAATCAAGGCGAACGGGACTGACAAATCGGTGTGGACGGTTTTTCGGATTAAATTTTCGGATTAAATTTATGTAAGGATTAAATATGACGTTCAATCAATTAAAAAACGAATCCGTTGAAAAGTTGCGGAAATGTTCGGATGTGGAAAATCCGGATTTTGAAGTATCGGTTATTTTATGTCATTTATGTAATTTCGGACGGGCAAAACTTCTTGCCGTTCGTTCGGAGGAAGTTTCGGAAGATATTTCCGAAAAAATGCGGGAAGCGGTTGAAAGGCGGCTTCAATGCGAACCGTTGCAATATATCATCGGAGAATGGGAATTTTTCGGGTTACGTATGTTTTGCGGAGCGGGGTGTCTTATTCCGAGACCGGAAACGGAACTTTTGGTGGAAAAAGCAATTGGGCTTATTCCGAAAAACGGGCATTTTTTGGATTTGTGCACGGGGAGCGGATGTGTTTCCGTTGCTATTCTTAACAACCGCAAGGACGTTACGGGAACCGCCGTTGATATTTCAAAGGACGCGCTTAAATATGCGACGCTTAATTCGGAATATCACAAAGTGGAGGACAGGCTTGAAACGGTTCACGCTTCGCTTGAAGAATATCTTCCGCTGAAAATTCCGGATTTGATTGTTTCCAATCCGCCTTATGTGAAAACAAAAGACGTGGATTCTTTTCCGCCGGTTATGAAATATGAACCGAGAATTGCTTTTGACGGCGGTCATGACGGACTTGAATTTTATAAGGCAATTGCTCAACGTTATTCTTCAAGGTTTTTGAAGGACGGCGGCTATTTGCTTTTTGAAGCGGGATATGATACAGTGCGGGAAGTTGAGGCAATTTTGAAATACAGAAAGTTGCATACTTCGGTTTTGACGGATATTTTTGGAGTTGAACGGGTATGCGTGGGTAAAAAATCGGTTTAGGGAGTTATTTTATGACGAAAAAATTAAATTTTAAGCAAACAAAAATCGCTTGCTATATCGGATATGTAGTTCAGGCGATTGTTGTTAATCTTGCGCCGTTGTTTTTTGTTATTTTCAGCGACAGATACGGAATTGACAATTCGGGTTTGGGAACATTGGTGCTTTTGAACTTTGTGATTCAAATTTGCACGGACGTTGTTTCGGTGCGGCTTACTTCCGTGCTGAGTATGCGTATGTGCGCTATGTCGGCGCAAATTCTTTGCTGTTTGGGGCTTACGTTTATGGGATTGCTTCCGCTTGTAATGCAAAACACATTTTTGGCTCTTGCGATTGCTACGGTTGTTTATTCCGTGGGCGGCGGACTTATAGAGGTGGTTATAAGCCCGGTTATAGACGCCATTCCCATTGAAACCGACAGCGAAACGAGAGGCGCTAAAGCCGCCGCTATGAGTTTGCTTCACTCGTTTTATTGTTGGGGGCAAATGCTTGTTGTTTTGACTTCGACTTTGCTTTTGCACTTTATCGGCAACGACAAATGGATGTTTATTCCGTTTATTTGGGCGATTGTTCCGCTTTTGAACACGCTGAATTTTGCAACAGCTCCGTTTCCGAAATTTGTGAGCGAAAACGACCGCACACCGGTGGGAAAAATTATTACCACAAAACTTTTTGTGATATGCGCAATTCTTATTATATGTTCCGGAGCTTCGGAATCGGCGGTTTCGCAGTGGGCTTCCATGCTTGCGGAAAAAGGCTTGGGCGTGAACAAGGTTGCGGGCGACATTTTGGGGCCGTGCGCATTTGCAATGTGTATGGGAATAGGGCGTATGTTTTACGGAATAATGGGCAACAAAATTCCGCTTGCAAAATCCCTTTTTGCGTGCAGCGTTTTGTGCGTTGCAAGCTACATAATGATTTCGTTGTTTAAGAGTCCGATTGTTTCGCTTTTGGGCTGTTCGGTTTGCGGTTTGGCGGTGAGCCTTATGTGGCCGGGAGTATTAAGCTTGGCTTCGAGAGAATTTCCGAAAGGCGGTGCGGCGTTGTTCAGTCTTTTGGCGATATGCGGCGATATTGGCTGTTCGTTGGGACCATGGCTTACGGGGTTTGTTTCAGACAGAATCAACTTGAACGTTATGGCTAAGCTTGCTCCTTTTTCGGGACTTGCGGCAGACCAAATTTCGCTTAAGTGCGGTTTGCTTGTTTCGGGAATATTTCCGCTTGTAATGATTTTTGCGTGCATTTGCTTTATGCGTTTGAAAGCGAAAAAATAAAACGGTTATTTTTGCGGCGACGGAAATGTTGCCGCATTTTTTATAAAAAATATACAATATATTCACAGCCGATTTTTTTAAATATGATATAGTTGTGTTGACGGACGGTTTCGTTAAACTATTATTTAAGGAGAGATGTTTATGTTTGACCTTGCTTTTTCGGAAATTTTAAAAAACTATGTTGCATGCGTTTTATCCGTCAGTACCGCTTTAAGTTCGGCGGCAACGGTTGACAATGCGGCGTTGGGATATAACTCGCTGAGTTTAAAAGCGTTGGACGTCAGCCAAAAAAAATCGGAGATTTCTTTTTCCGTAAGATTGGACACGGACGCTGTTTCTTCGCTTGCGGGAGCGGAAATTCCGAATATTCCGGGAGTTGTTTCGGACGGCAAACTTTCAGTTTCGGGGAATTTTAACGTTTATTCGGATATTGAAAATATGCGCTTTGCGATTACGGATTCCGAATCGAAAGAAGGTATTTTTGCGGATTCGGAAAACGTTGCGATTTCGCCGGCTGTTACAAAAATGCTTTTTCAGCTTATAGACGCGACGGAAGACGACGAACATTCCAAAGCTTATTTGAAGTATTTTCCCGACAAGGGACTTTACGTATCGCTTGACGGAATTTACGATTACGATTTTTACGATACATATGACGAACTTGCTTTAAATTTGGTAAACGACGTTTTGAAAGCTATGGCAACGGAAGAAAACATTTCCGATTTATCGGCTATCGTCTCCCACGTTTTGGAAATGGGAAACGAATATTACAGCGAAACGGTTATTGACGGTTGCAAGGCTTATTCCTATAAAATCAGCGGTTTTCAAACGATTGATTATATAGACAAAATATATGCGCATATGTTTTCGGAAAAAACCGCAAACGATATGTTCGATTATGTATTGGGGCTTTTGGACGATATCGACTATATGAAATATATTGAAAGCATTACTCAGGAGTTTTCGGAAGAAGAAGTTAAACTGCTGTTTGCCGAATATTTGGGAGATTCGACGCCGGATAACAAAAAAATTGCGGCATTTTTAAAGCAAGCCGCCGAAGAATCGAGAGAAGATTTTGTTACCGACTATACGGCTTTTTATAAAGATAATTTAAAAGAAATTTTGACGGTTCTCGCAACGGGAAAGGACGATTCCGAAAACGGAACTTATTCTTCGATTGTGAATGCGTTCGGAGTGATTTCCGCTTACCTTAAAAATTCATATGTGGCTTCAACGATTTATGAAAAGAACGGTGCGGTTATTACGGATTATTCGCTGGTAATTTCAAACGGAAATTCGGAGATTTTCGGACTTGATTACAGTTCGAAATCCGCCGCTTGCACAGATACTTTCCCCATTCCTTCGCAAGCCGTTCCGTTTGAAAATCGGATTGAATATAACGACGTTTCCAACAAAGTGGGATATGAAAAAGCCAAAAAGAACGGCGTTAGATATATTGACATTATTTGGGAAAGCGGAATGACACCGGGCGATACGGAAACGCAAATTTACGGTACTTCGTATTTTGAAGTATATTACAACGTTTTGCACCGAAACGAAATACTTAACAGCGAAGATTTTAAAAACTACGACGAGGAAACTCAACAGATGATTTTGGGGATGTTTTCCGATGAAGATTATTTGAGCAACGGCAACGATACCACGGTTTATGTTATTGACAATTCCGTTTATCTTCCGCTAAGGCAAATTACCGAAAACGCGGGATACGACGTTTCTTGGGACGCCGAAGCGAAAAAAGCCTATGTTACCGTTGACGGCAAAAAAACGGATATGACGGGAATTATTATTAACAACAGAACTTATGTTAAAATTCGAGATTTTGAAAAGCTTGGCGCAAGCGTTGAATATTCGGAAGATTTTTATTATACGGAAGCTCCCGACAATTATATGAAATCCTGTTGCGCAACGGTTATGTTTGTAAAATAATAAACTTTTTGACAGTCTTAAAAGCGGCACACAAACCCAAAGTGTGCCGCTTTTTCGCTACGGTTGGAAGTTTAAGGATTTTGAGGAAATTATTTTGATATTTACAAATTATTCTTGCATATTCCGTAATTATCTGTTATTATATATAATGAAAGATTATGCATAAAACTTTGAAAGGCTGGTATTTGTTATGAGCGCGTTGGAAGCGGTATTTTTTGGAATAATTCAGGGACTTGCGGAATTTCTTCCGATTTCGAGTTCGGGACATTTGGCTTTTTTTCATAAGCTGTTCGGCAATGTGAACGAACCGACAATGAGTTTTGATATTCTTCTTCATTTGGGGACGCTTGCCGCAGTTTGCATTGTTTATTACCGAGATATTTGGAAAATGATTCGTTCTTTTTTTACGCTTTGCGGCAAGCTTTTCGGGGAAAAGTTTAAGTTAAAAAATATTAAACTTTCGCAGGACGAAAAATTTTTGCTTATGATATGCGTTGCGGTGCTACCGCTTGTTGTGGGCGCGCTTATTGACGATTGGGTTGAAGCGGCAAGAAATTATATTTTGGTTATAGGTTTGCTTTGGATTTTTAACGGCTTTTTACTTTACTTTTCGGATAAGATTTGCGCTTTGCGAGAAAAAAACGCCGCAAAAAACGGCAATGACGGTTTTGAAAAAAGCAAAACAATTTTTAACGCTTTTAAGGTTGGGCTTTTTCAGCTTCTTGCGATTTTCCCCGGGATTTCACGTTCGGGAATGACCATTACCGGCGGTTTGCTTTCGGGATTCGACAGAGAATTTGCAACAAAATTTTCGTTTATTCTTTCCATTCCCGCAATTTTGGGCGCAAATATTCTTGAACTTAAAGATTTCGGTTCGGTTGCAAAAAGCGATGTTATTCCCTACATATGCGGAGTTGTTGCGGCTCTTATTTCTGGGCTTTTGGCAATTAAACTTCTTAATTACATTTCGAAAAAGAAAAATTTTAAAATATTTTCGGTTTACTGTGCCGTTTTGGGCGTTGTTGCGATTGCGTTGCACTTTGTTATTTAACGGAACAAGGTTGTTTTTGGGAAAGGACGGATAAATTTGGCAAAATACGAAAAAAAGAAAAAAATATCGGCTGCAAAAGAACTTACAAAAAAAGAAAGCTCTTCTTCGGAAAAAAACGAACGCTTGAAATCGGAGAAAAAGCCTTATAACGAAAATTCGCTTTGGAATATGTCCGCTCCGTATTTATTTGCCTTTTTGGCAATGTTTTTGATTATAACCTTTCTTTTTAAGGACAAAATGAACGTTGTGGGAAAGATTGCGGACGCTATGTTCGGCTTGTTCGGTTTGGCAATGTGGCTTATTCCGTTTGCCACGCTTCTTATTGCGGTTCGCTGGAAAACCGACGCACCGAAAGGTCTTATTAAATTCAGAGTGCTTTGCCTTGCGGCGGGAATTTTGTTTCTTTCAGGTTTTATTGCTTTGATTATGAGTCCCACGGTTGAAATTGACGGTATGACTTATACGTTGAATAATTATAAGGAAAAATATAATATTTTGACTTTTTTGTTTACTGCGGGTTCCAAACTTTCCGGCGGCGGAGTTTTTGGAGGTTTTATTTGCATAGGGCTTACCGCTCTTTGCGGCAAGATTGGGTGCGGGATTATTACGGGTTGTATTTCCGTTGTTTCGATTTTCCTTATTTTCGGAATTACGCTTGGCGATATTGCTCGTTTTATTCGAACCAAAGTCGGAGAACTTTCCGACGACGTTTCCGCGGCGCAGGCTCAGCGGCACGAAGAAATCGCCCAAAGGCGCGAACTTTCTTTGCAAAACAAAAAGCAAAAATCCGACAAGCGGCGTTCTTCTTCGGTGGGAGAACTTGAAATTGAAGACAACGACGACGACAAAGATATTGAGCTTGAACCCGAAAAAAACAAAAAAACGCGGCGTGAGGAAAAAAAGAAAGAAAAAGATTTTCTTTCCGATTTCTTTTCGCCGGATAACGAAAAGCCGTTGGAAAGAGTGCCCGACAACGAACTTGAGCCTGAAAAAACAGGCTTTGAAAACGCTGTTATCCGTCCCGATATGAGTGCGTTTGAAGACGCAAAGGCGGAAAAGCAAGCCGAAAACGGCAGTATTGACGATATTTTTTGCGAAGACGCCGTTATTGCGGGAGCGGGAGAAACCATCAGTGCGAAGGACATTGCCGCCGCAACGACGGAAACTGCCGAAAGCGAAGCTTTTAAAGACGGCGAAGAACTAAATGCAGAAGAAAGCGGCGAAGACGGTGAAAATTCGGAAACATCGGGCGAAGACGACGTGCCGTTTGATTTTGATTCGGAAACGGATATTATTGAAAACGACGTTCCCTCCCCCGAAGAAATTTATGAATTTCCGCCGGTTGATTTATTGCCCGGCAATCCGAATCCTTCCGTGTTTAAGGTTACGGAAGAACTTACCGAAACCGCGAAAACATTGGTTTCCACGCTTGCGAATTTTAATGTCAGAACAAAGGTTATGAATATTTCCTGCGGTCCGACGGTTACAAGATACGAACTAAAACCGGAAGTCGGAGTTAAGGTTCGCTCCATTCAAAACCTTGCGGACGACATTGCTTTGCATTTGCGCGCTTCTTCCGTCAGAATTGAAGCTCCAATTCCCGGCAAAGACGCAGTGGGCATAGAAATTCCGAACAAAACGGTTTCCACCGTTTATATTAAAGAACTCATTGACAGGGAAGAATTCAGAAATTTGCCAAGCAAGCTCTCCGTTGCTTTGGGAATGGACGTTTCGGGAACTCCGGTATATATGGACATTGCGAAAATGCCGCATCTTCTTATTGCGGGCGCAACCGGTATGGGTAAATCCGTTTGTATTAACAGCTTTATTGTGAGTATTCTTTATAAGGCTCGCCCGGACGAAGTTAAGCTTATTCTTATCGACCCGAAAAAAGTTGAGTTTGCAATGTATGACAGCATTCCGCACCTGCTTGTTCCGGTGGTTACGGACCCCAAAAAAGCGGCGGGTTCGCTTGCGTGGGCGGTTAACGAAATGGAACACCGTTTTAATCTTATCGAAGCCGCAAAATGCCGTGATATTAAATCCTATAACGCCGTTTGCGAAAGAGATTCGAGATTTAAAAAAATGTGTCAGATTGTTATTATAATCGACGAGCTTGCCGACCTTATGATGACGGCAAGAGATGAAGTTGAAACCTCAATATGCCGCCTTGCGCAAAAGGCAAGAGCCGCCGGAATGCACCTTATTATCGGTACGCAAAGACCTTCCGTTGACGTTATTACGGGAGTTATTAAGGCGAACGTGCCTTCGAGAATAGCGTTTACTGTTGCTTCGTTGGTAGATTCAAGAACAATTTTGGACGTTGGCGGTGCGGAAAATCTTGTTGGTAAGGGAGATATGCTTTTTGCTCCCGTGGGCTGTATGAAACCTACAAGAGTTCAGGGTTCGTTTGTCGGTTCGGATTCGGTAATCGAAGAAATTACAAACTTCTTGAAAGGCAGCGGTACGCCCGTTTATGACGACGACATTCAAAACGCCATTGAGCTTGAAGCTATGCGGTGTACCGAAAAGAAGAAGGGCAAAAACTCCGACGCTTCCGAAACATATGTGGGTTCGACGGACGGTTTTGAAAGAGATGAAATGATGCTTCCCGCGCTGGAACTTGGCGTGGATATGGGGCAAATTTCAACGTCGCTTGTGCAACGCAAGCTTTCGCTTGGCTATGCAAGAGCGGCAAGAATTGTGGATATGCTTTCGGATATGGGATTTGTGGGACCGTTTGAAGGTTCTAAGCCGAGAAAAGTGCTTATTACACGTGAAGAATTTCATGAAATTAAAATGAAGAACGGAAATATTAACGAATCAAACGAATAAATATAACACCGATAAAAAAGCGAAAGGCTAAGCTATGGCGTATAAAAAAAGCAAGAAAGGTTCTTACGAGAGTAAATCAAAAAAATCCCGCGCAACAAAAAAAAGTGCGGACAAGTTTGTTGTTAACGCATTAATCGTTGCGGTTTGCGTGATTTTAATTACGGTTGTTTCTCATTTTTTCGGAGGCGACTTTCAAAATCAAATTGAAAACGGCGAAAATTCTTTCAACAGCGGAAATTCAACCGTTATCGGTACAAACTTTGAACAGACAAGCGGATTGTGCCGATTTGACTTTTTGGACGTTGGTCAAGCGGAAAGTACGCTTATAACCACTCCGAACAACGAATATGTTCTTGTTGACGCGGCAACCGCCGCCGGCGGCGAATCCGTTGTTAAATACCTAAAAACGGCGGGGGTGAAAGAAATTGATTATTTGATTCTTTCGCACCCTCACAACGACCACATAGGCGGAGCGGTTGACGTTCTTGATAATTTTGACGTTCGTTGCGTAATTATGCCTAACGCGGCGGCGACTTCTTCGAGTTTCGATAAGCTTTATTCCGCACTTTCGGAAAAAAAAGAACAATCTGGTTGCAAAATTTACAGCGCAGTTCCCGGGGATATTTATAATTTAAACGAATGTACGATTAAAATTCACGGTCCGATTGAATGCGACCAAGACGAACTTAACAATTGCAGCGTTGTTTTTACGTTTGAATACGGCGATTTTGCCGCCCTGTTTTCCGGAGACGCCGAAAGCGACGCAGAACGGCTTGTTGTTGAAAGCGGTGCGGACATAGGTTGCAACCTTTTGAAGGTGGGGCATCACGGCTCAAGTACTTCCTCGTCCGACGATTTTATCGACAAAGCCTCGCCGAACGTGGCGGTTATAAGTTGCGGAAAAAACAACGCTTACGGTCACCCTCATTCGGAAACGATTGCAAAGCTTAAAAACATTGGAGCGGAAATATATGTAACCGCCGAAAACGGCACCGTTACGGTTTTTACCGACGGTGAAAAATATTCCGTTGAAACCGAAAAGCAATAATGAATTTATAAGGATGTGAAAATATGCAAAACAATAAATACATTCCCGCAATTATCATATCGCTTTTTGCATTTTCCGCATTTTTTAACGCGCAAGCGGAAGAATATCTTTTTAAATTTCGAGATAACGTTGAATTGCCCGAATTTCTTTTTGAGGAAGCGGAACTTCAAAGCGAAGATATTTTGGCAAGCGCGCTTGGCGTTTACAGTTGCGACGACATTGAAATTCTTAAATATTGCGAAAGTTTGGGAATACTTGAATATTACGAAAAAAACGTTGAGGTTGAACTTTTTGAAATGCCGTCCTGCAAAGATTTTTCGTCGTATTTCGGATTCGGCACGGCTTGCACATCGCTTAACGAAGCTTACGGCGCACTGAACGTTGACGAACTTTGGAGTTTGGGATTTACCGGCAAAGGAATAAGAGTTGCCGTTATAGACAGCGGCATAAGTCCGCACGTTGCCGTTAAAAACAATCTTATCGGCGGATATTACTACGTTTCGGAAGAACTTGAACAAAGCAATCCCGATATTGTTGAAGATTATTACGACGGTTATGGGCACGGAACTATGGTGGCGGGTTTTATCGGCGCAAATTCGGACGGTTACAAAGGAATCGCATATGAATGCGAACTGGTTTCGTTGCGGATTTTTAACGAAAAAGGAAGCGGCGGAGATATTGAAAAAATGTCGAGGGCAATTTTGGAAGCCGTTGACGTTTACGGTTGCGACATTATTAACATAAGCGCGGGAGTGGATGAAAGCAAAATTACCGATATTGAAAATAACGTGGGATTCCAAACCTTAAAAAAAGCTGTTGATTACGCCGCAAAATCCGGAGCCGTTATTGTTTCGGCGGCGGGAAACGGTGGCAATTCTTCGTTGGAAACGGATTCTTACGTATACCCCGCAAGTTTTGATAACGTTGTTTCCGTGGGAAATATTGAGCTTGGCGGAATTTTGGCGTCCTCTTCGCGGAAAAACGACAAAGTTGACGTTACTGCGGTGGGAACTTTGCTTATAGGTCTTAAAAACGCCGAAAGCGGATATGTCAGAAACAGCGGAACGTCTTTTTCCTGCCCGCAAGTCAGCGCAATTGCCGCGCTTATTCGCTCGGCGGACAAAAACCTTACCTCGGAGCAAACAATTAATATTCTGCGGAAAACGGCGGCGGATTTGGGAGACGAGGGATATGATGTGAAATACGGTTACGGACGCGCCGACTGTGTGAAAATTGTTCCCGAAATTCTTGACGGAAAAATTTATCGTTCGGACGTTGTTAAATATAAGGGAACATACAATATTGCCGTGAGAAACGGCGTTTCCCAAAAATATGAAGCCGTATTTGTTGCCGCCGACTATACCGGAAAAAAGATGACAGGAATATTGTTGAAAGAATTTTTGCTGGAATACGGCGAAAACGGCGTTTTTTGTTTTGAATCATATCCGCAAGCGAAAATTTTTGAATTTGACGCCAAAACTCTTATTCCAAAAAGTGCGTCTGTGATTATAGGTGATTAATTTGCAATTTAATCGGCGAGTTTTATGTTGCTTTTTCACAAAAAACGGTATTTAAAATTGTCGGCTTTTGCAATTCTACCGATAACTGTCAGTAAAATGTAAAAAAATATTAAAAATTGTAAAAGTTGTCCTTTCCCTATTTAAAAAAAGAGGAAAGTATGATATAATAGTGGGTGCGAATGACAAAATTCATTATATTCTTTTAGGAGGAAACTCAAAATGGCAAAGAAGTATTGTTATCTTTTTACCGAAGGCAATGCAAATATGCGTGAGCTTCTCGGCGGCAAAGGCGCAAACCTTGCCGAAATGACAAACATTTTTAAGGAAAAGTTCCCGGACAGAAACCCTGTTCCGCAAGGCTTCACAATTTCCACGGAAGCTTGTACTCAATACTATGAAGACGGCAGACAGATTAACGACGAAATTATGGCTGAAATTAACGAATACATCGTTAAAATGGAAGCTGTTACCGGTAAAAAATTCGGAGATAAGGAAAACCCTCTTCTCGTTTCCATT
>CAZJCI010000045.1:0-12557 GCA_964544455.1 uncultured Oscillospiraceae bacterium | reverse complement strand
CGACGAAAAAGACGAACTTGTTTCCGAAGATTTTGACCCCGATTATGAAACAGGTCTTGCCGTTATGGCGGAATACGAAAACAAGATTCAAAGCAGAATTGAAGAAATAAGAGCAACCGATTCGATGGACCTTTCGAAAATCACGGGCAAAAAGATTTATGTTTCCACAAGCGGTAACGACGCAAACAACGGTCTTTCCGAATCCGCACCCGTAAAAACAATTGCGGCGGCTTTAAAACTTGCTTCAAGCGGCGACGCAATTCTGTTTAAGCGCGGCGACGAATGGCGTGAAAGATTCACAACCGTTGCGGGAGTTACATATACAGCATACGGAACAGGCGCAAAGCCGATTATTAACGGTAACGTATACGGCGACGCGGCAGACCCCTCTCTTTGGACTCTTGTTGACGGAACAACAAACATTTGGCTTTATAACAAAAACATTCCCGATGTTGGTAACATTGTTGTGAACGGCGGCGAAAAGGTAATTGAAAAGCTTATCAACAATATGAAGTTTGCCGACGGTCAGCAACTTGTTTCCGGCGCAGTAATTAATCCCGCAATTCACCTTAAAGACGATAACTACTTTACTTGCGTATATTCAAGCGTAAACGGAGTAAACGCAGGTCTTGACGATTCCAAACTTTATGTTCGTTGCGATGCGGGCAACCCCGGCGAAGTTTATGATTCCATTGAACTTGCATACAGAGGTCATACCGTTTCGGGACGCTCCAACATCACAATGGATAACCTTTGCATTAAGTATTGCGGTTCGCACGGTATTGGAATGGGCACGGTTAAGAACACAATCTTTACAAACCTTGAAATAGGCTGGATTGGCGGTTCGGCTCAAAACACAACCGGCGGTTCTATGACAAGATTCGGTAACGGTATTGAAGTTTACGGCGGATGCGATAATTATGTTATTGACAACTGCTATGTATATCAGTGCTATGACGCAGGCATTACAAACCAAAAACAAAGCGGCGGCACAGACAGCTATACCGAAGAAAACGTTTACTTTACAAACAACGTTATCGACAAGTGTATTTATAACATTGAATACTTTATGGGTATTGCCGACGCAACGGGCGTTACAAGACTTTTGAAGAACATTAACTATAAGAACAACATTCTTGCACGTTCCGGCTACGGTTGGGGAATGGATCCCGGTCGTTCGGCAAGCCTTAAAGGTTGGGACCACCACAACAACCGTTCGGAAGGCTTTTATGTTGAAAACAACGTGTTCTTTATGGACAGAGTGAACGCTTCCGACCTTGGTTGCGGCAACGTGGCTTGGCTTCCCGCATATAAGGACAACGTTTACATTCAGCGTTACGGCAACACGCTTACAAAGCTTGGCGCAAACGGCGCAACGCAATATATGATGGACGGCAAAGCCGTCGAATTACTTGAAAAATATGTTGGCGAAAAGGGCGCAAAACTCTATTACGTTCCCGCGGACACCGAAGTAAAGTAAATAAAATAACGTAATTAAGCTACGCCGTAACAACGGCAAAGCGGTTATAAAAAGCACCAAAGAGGACGTATGCGACAGCCGACGTCCTCTTTGGGCAATAAGCGCACATTTTTTTGCTTATATTTCGGCGGCGTTACCGTCTTACGCTTTGCGAGATTTTTGCGAACGAAAGGAGAACCGTAAATGAAATTTGCAATAAAATTGTTATCTTTGCTTCTTTGCGCCGCAACGGTTGCCGTTACGGCGGGATGTGTAAAAAAACAGTATTATATTGACGGCGAAAAAGTTGATGAAGATTATTACTACGACTACATTGAAAGCAAAAAAGCCAAACGCAACAATGACGACGAGCAAGGCAATGAAGAAACCGATAAACTCGATGACGACGATGACGGCGAACTTGACGATAACGACAACGACGATGACGAAGATGATGATGATGAAAAATCCGAAAGCAAATTGAAACCAAAGACAAAATCCGAAAAACAAGAAAAAACCGAAAATCGGGAAAAATCAGAAAACAACGAAAAAAACAAACTCAAAAGGCGTTTAACGCAGGACGGCGTGGACTATCTTGTGAACAACGGAGTTTTGATAATTTCCGGCAACGGAACTGTTACAAAAGACGCAATTTCAAAGTTGCTTCCTTACTATAACACGGTTGACTTTGAAATTGGTTCGTTTGACGTTGGGGACGACGCTTTTAACGGTTACGGCGATAATATAACGGAGATAAGACTGAGAAACAACGTTTCGGTTATCGGCGAAAGAGCGTTTAAGGGGTGCAATATTGCGTTTATTCTTTTGGGAAGTTCAATTACGCAAATAGGCGACGACGCATTTGAGGACTGCAACTGCCTTGAAGATGTTTTTATCAACAACGAATACATTTTTAAAAACTTTAACAGCAGATATGATTTCGGCGGCGTGGGCGCAACGGCGGAGCATATTTGGATTTATAAAACCCTTGTTCCGCTTATTGATCAGGATAAATTTTTGGAATATAATTCAATTGCAGGAGATTATCTGACTGTTAACGGCTTTTTTGACGAGCTTGATAAATCCGTTAATCATAGCGGTTATACCGGTACTGCCGCCGGGGCAAACTATGCATATTCATTTTTCTTTTATGAAGACAGTTGCTACTTCGGTAACGTCAGTAAAACGAGGTATGTATTGTCGCCTATTAAAAACTACAACCCCGAAACCAACACTGCGGATTCAAAGGTAAGCGAAAGCTTTTGGGAGGAAAAAGGCGTTGAAATTACCTTTTACTACGGCGACGAAGAGGCTTCCGAAAAAAACGAGGAAAGTTCGGAAAACGGTTCTTCAAGCAAGGGCGGTTTTATCGGTCGTTTGTTCAATAAAAAAAGCGACGAAAAAGCGACGGAAACCGATAATTCGAACAAAGCCGACAAATCAAGCGAAAGCAAAACAAATTCAAGCAAAAGCACAAGCAACTTTATCGACAACAGAACGACTTCAACCGCAGACAGAAGCAAAAATTGCCGTATTTGCAACGGAAGCGGAAGAAAGACGTGCACTTCCTGCAGCGGCGGTTATTATACGGAATATGAAACCGGAACATATATGGGCTACGGTTCTCCCACAAGAGCGGTTAAAAAGAGGTGTCCGGTATGCCACGGCACCGGATATGTTACGTGCTATCATTAATTATAATTATCAATTGTCGGTATTTTAAAATTTTGTGAGACAGGAACGGCGAAAATACGCAAATTTATATTTGTTAAAAATTTAAAGAGTTTTTTGGCGGCTGTTGCAAAAAGGTTTTTATGCGGCAATTTGCGCAAAAAGTTGCCGCAATTGCAAACAAAACTCCCGAAATCGGAATTTTTGCCGATTTCGGGAAAATTTTTTGCATTATTTTATTTTACGGCTGATTTGTCGGAGTTCTCGGTTTTATAAAATAAAGTCCAAAACAAGCATTAAACAAAATCCCGCCAAAAGAGAATAAGTCGCGCCTCTTTCGCAACCGTCGGCGTGAGTTTCGGGAATCATTTCGTCGCTTATGACATAAAGCATTGTTCCGCCGGCAAACGCAAGCGCAAACGGCAACACCGCGCGTGAAGCGTTGACGGCAAAATAGCCGACAAAAGTTCCGAAAACCTCGATAAGCCCCGTAAAAACGGCGCAGGCAAGAGTGCGAGTCGGCGAAATTCCCGCCGCAAGCATGGGAGCGATAATAACGGTTCCTTCCGGTATGTTTTGCAAAGCGATTCCGCCCGCAATTGTCAACGCTTGCGTTACGTTACCGCAACCGAATCCCACGCCCGCCGCAATTCCCTCCGGCAGGTTATGTATTGCAATTGCCGTAACAAAAAGCAATACTCTGTTTACCGTGGTTTCGTTTGCAATTTTGCCGCCTTCAATTTTTCCGCCCACAAGTCGGTGCAAATGCGGAATCAGTTTATCCAAAAAATTTAAGCATATCGCTCCGCAAAAAATTCCCGCCGCAGTTGTTAGGATTCCGAATTTTCCGCCGTATTCCAACGACGGAAGAATAAGTCCCAAAACCGAAGCGGCAAGCATTACTCCCGCCGCAAACGACATAACAATATCGCTGAATTTGTGCGATATGTTTTTGAAAACAAATCCGATAAACGCACCGAAAACCGTTGCGCCGCCGACTCCCGCGGCGGTAAGAAAAACAAGTTTCATATAATGTGATTTCTCCGAAATTAAAATTATAGGTTACAGCATTATTATAATATGCGGCAACAGTTAATTTCGGTACACAGTGAAAATTCAGTCGAACAAAACCTTTGCCAAAAGCGCAAACTGTTCGGAACTCAGTTTTTCTCCCCGAATATCGCCGGAAACGTTCAGAGTTTCGGAAATAATGCGCGCGAGTTCGGCTTTATCCGTAGTTTTTATCTTTCCCGCAAGCATAGAGAGCGAATTTGCCAAAGTTTTTCTTCTTTGCCCGAAAGCGGCTTTAATAAGAACGCTTGCTTTTTTAAGAATATCGTCGGAATATTTAGGTTTTGTTTCAAGCTTTATTCTGACAACAGCCGAATCCACTTTGGGACGAGGATTAAAGCACCCTG
Organism: uncultured Oscillospiraceae bacterium; assembly: GCA_964544455.1. Taxonomy (GTDB): domain Bacteria; phylum Bacillota; class Clostridia; order Oscillospirales; family CAG-382; genus SIG622. Next base: position 8,009 of record CAZJCI010000045.1, on the reverse strand, counting down.
CGGGCACGTCGAAAAGCTTTTTTGCGCTTCCGTAAAGCCCTATTTCGGCGGTAATTGCGCCGTAATCTTCGCTTTGCGGCGTTGCGCACAAACGCTTTGCAACCTCTTTTTGCACCATAACGGTTATATATTCAAACCCGCAATGTTCTTCGATAAGCTTCATAATCACCGGGGTGGTGATGTAATACGGCAAATTTGCGCAAACCGAAACGGGGTATTTTCCGTTTTCCGTATTTTTTGCAACAAACGCCGCAAGGTCGATTTTCATAATATCGTCGTTTGTAACGGTTACGTTTTTATAATCCGCAAGCGTTTCGGCAAGAATGGGTATGAGAGCTTCGTCGATTTCCACTGCGGAAACTTGCTTAAACCTTTTTGCAAGCTCTTTTGTGAGTATTCCCGCGCCGGGACCTATTTCGACAATAACTTCTTCTTTCACGCCGTTTTCCGAAGCAACTCTTTCGGTGCAATTTTCGGCGATTTTGGCGGGAATTTTGGGATCGTAAAGAAAATTTTGCCCGTATTTTTTTGAAACTTAAAATTATGTTTTAAAAGTAAATCCTTATCGCTCATCGTTACGCCTTTCGTATTTATGAGTTTTGCATAAACAAAAACCGCAAGGAACTCCTTGCGGTTCATAATGCGGTAAAAACCGCAGATGGCGGACAGGGTGGGATTCGAACCCACGAGCCGCTTGCGCGACTACCTGATTTCGAGTCAGGGCCGTTATGACCTCTTCGATACCTGTCCGTATTTTTTGCTTTGAAAAGATATTTCTCACACAGCTTTAATATTATATCAAAAAAAAAACGTTTTGTCAATGCTTTTTTTGAATTTTTCCGCCATATAATCAAATTATTTTTTCAAAAGCTCAAATTTTACACTATTTTTATTATTTTGCAAAAAATTACAAATAAGACTTGTATTTTATCCGAAAAAGTAGTATATTAATTTCGTATGCACAGAATACCTATTACAAATAACACAAAACGGAGGCAAAGCGTATTTATGTCTGATTTGAAAAGAACATGGGCGGAAATCAATTTGGATAACCTTGAACACAATTATAAAAGTATACGCCGAATTGCCGGGAACAACGTAAAATTTTTGGGCGTGGTAAAGGCGGACGCATACGGTCACGGCTCGCTCCGAATTTCCAAAACCCTGGCTCGGCTCGGCGCCGATTATCTTGCCGTTTCAAGCTTGGACGAAGCCGAAGAACTGCGATACGGCGGAATAGATTTGCCGATTTTAATTTTGGGGCACACTCCTCCGACTCAGGTTGAAAAGCTTGTTAAATATAACATTACGCAAACCGTAACCTGCGAAGCAAAAGCCCGAGAATACGAATGTGAAGCCGAAAAAATCGGTGCAAAACTTAAAATTCACATAAAATTGGATACTGGAATGTCCCGCTTGGGCTTTATTTGCCGCAACGACCATTTTAACGATTGCATTGCCGCAATAATGCGTTCGTGTTCGCTTGCGCACCTTGTTCCCGAGGGAATTTTTACCCATTTTTCCGTTGCCGACGAGGACGGCGAAGAAAATATTGAATATACCGAAAAACAATTCGAACTGTTTATGTCCGTAATATCCGCACTGCAAAGCAACGGTCTTTATTTTCCCATACGCCACTGCGCAAATTCCGGCGCGTTTGCAAATTTTCCGCAAACCTATTTGGATATGATACGTCCCGGATTGCTTACCTACGGCTACGGAAACTATGCAAAAAAGTTGGGACTTCTTCCCGTAATGAGCGAAAAAACCGTTATCGGCACAATAAAAGTTTTGGATTCCGATACTTCTGTAAGTTACGGAAGATTATATACCACCGCCGCAAAACAAAGAGTGGGCGTTTTGCCAATCGGCTATGCCGACGGACTTTTTCGCCGCCTTTCCAACGGCTATCAAGTCGGTTTGCCCTATGGAAAAGCAAAAATTTTGGGACGAATTTGCATGGATATGTGTATGATTGACCTTTCGGATTATCCTCAAAGCGAAGTGGGCGACGAAGTGGAAATATTCGGAAACAATTCAACAATCGAAAAAATGGCGGAATATGCCGACACAATCCCTTATGAAATAACCTGCGCCGTTTCCAAGCGAGTTCCCCGAATATATACGCAAAACGGAAAAATCGTGGACAGAGAACTTCAAATGAGATTCGACGGTTGAAGCTTTAAATGTAAATAATTTGTGTATCCCCTTGACAAATCGGAAAAAATGTTGTAGAATATTTATTCGGATAGTATTGCAAATTTCAGCATTACTTCCTCTTTGCTCAAAGGCTGTTTGCAAAAAGACGCGCTTTGGGCCATAGGCCGAAAGGAGGTGTAACAAAATGGAAAAAATCATCGGCAAGTATGAAACCATTTTCGTTATAAACCCTGAATACTCCGAAGAAGCCACAGCGGCTCTCGTGGAAAAGTTCACAGGACTTATAACGAATAACGGCGGTACAATCGACAGCGTTGAAGAATGGGGCAAAAGAAAGCTTGCGTATCCCATTGAAGACCTTACGGAGGGCTATTACGTTCTCGTAAACTTCACAGCGGAAAAGGCAGTACCCGCAGAACTCGATCGTGTATACAATATTACGGACGGCATTCTCCGTTCAATTATTGTAGCGGTTGAAAAGTAATCCGCAGGAGGGAAAGATATGGCTTTTAATAAGGTAATCCTTGTCGGTAACCTTGTTGCCGATCCCGAACTCAGGCAAACTCCCACAGGCGTTTCCGTCGTAACTTTTACGTTGGCGGTTCAAAGACGCTTTGCAAAACCGGAGGACGCTCAGCAAGCGGATTTCATTAATATTGTCGCATGGAGACAAACGGCAGAGTTCGTTTCCCGTTATTTCACAAAAGGCAAACCCATTTTGGTTTGCGGCGCAATTCAGTCCAGAAGCTATACGGACCAGAACGGTCAAAAACGCTATGTCACGGAAGTGGTTGCGGACGAAGTTACTTTTGTTGAAAGAAAAGGCGACAGCCAACCGCGTAACGGCGGCGATAATATGTTCTACGGTGCGGAACCGCCCCGCCAAAGTTTTGGCGGCAACTCCGCACAGCTTGAACCCGAAACCAACTTCGAAGAAGTTGGCGGAGAAGACGACCTTCCGTTCTGAACGGAACGTTGCCCATTTTAATACGATACGTCGAAAGGAGGACCAATAATGGACGCACAGAAGCAAAATCAATTTAAAGCTCGCAAAAAGAAAAAAGTTTGCCAGTTCTGCGCAGATAAAATCGATTACATTGATTATAAGGACGTAACGCGACTCCGTAAGTGTGTTTCCGAGAGAGCAAAAATTCTCCCCAGAAGAATCACCGGTACTTGCGCAAAACATCAAAGACAGCTCACAATAGCTATAAAGAGAGCAAGACACATCGCTATTATGCCCTATATCTCTGACTGATTTTTCAGCCTATAAAACGGAGCGAACTTCCACGGTTCGCTCTTTTTGTTTTTTCAATTTAAATGTAAAATTTCATAAACCTATTTACAAATTGCCAAAAATAGTATATAATATAGTAGAATATATATTTATACCCATTTTGAAAGGATGACACTGATTTGATAATACAGCTTGAAGAAGCCAAACAAAAGCTTGCGGCACTGAACGAACAAATTCAAGAGCTTTCCGAAAATATGCGAGTACCCGAAGCGCGCCAAAAAGTTCAACAGCTTGAACAGGAAACCTGCGCCGAAGGCTTTTGGAATCGAGAAGACGCACAGGCGGTTATGGCGGAACTTAATTCCGCCAAGCAAATTGCCGAAAGTTATGACAAACTTTACGCCGACGCCGAAGCTTTGGAGCAATTAATCGCAATGGCGTTGGAAGAAGAAGACGAAAGCTTTACGGAAGAAATTCTTTCCGAACTTGCCAACGTCGAAAAAGAATACGAACAGCAAAATATTCGAGCTTTGCTTTCCGGCGAATTCGATAAGCTGAACGCAATTGTTTCCATTCACCCCGGCGCGGGCGGAACCGAAGCGCAGGATTGGGCGGAAATGCTTTACAGAATGTATAACAGATGGGCTGAAAAAAACGGTTTCAAGGTCAAACTGATTGATTACCTTGAAGGCGACGGAGCAGGCATAAAAAGCGCAACTTTCACCGTCACGGGAGAATTTGCATACGGCTATCTTAAAAGCGAGGGCGGCGTTCACCGCCTTGTGCGAGTTTCGCCTTTCGACGCTTCCGGCAGACGTCAAACCTCTTTTGCTTCCGTGGAAATAACTCCCGAATTCGAAGACGACGGAACAATAGAGCTCCGAGAAGAAGATTTAAAAATGGAAACGCACCGTGCAAGCGGCGCGGGCGGTCAGCACATAAACAAAACCGATTCCGCCGTAAGAATAACGCATATTCCCACCGGAATAACCGTAGGATGTCAAACGGAAAGAAGCCAACTTCAAAACCGAGAAACTTGCCTTAAAATGTTGCGCTCCAAGCTTGCGGAAATAAAGGCGAGAGAAAAACTTGATAAAATCGAAGACATTCGAGGCGATAAGCTTAACATAGAGTGGGGTTCGCAAATACGTTCCTATGTGTTTATGCCCTATACTCTTGCAAAAGACGCAAGAACGGGTTATGAAGAAACCAACATTGTTGCGGTGATGGACGGCGAAATCGACGGCTTTATGAACGCCTACTTAAAGGCAAAAGGCGAATTTCTTAAGTAATTTGATTTTTCATAACATTGCAAAAAAGGAGGAATAAACCGTGTTTAAAAAAGCAAAAATATACGCCGCATTGGGATTTATGCTTTTGGGGCAGTTTTTCGGTTGCATTACGGTATTTTTCGTAACATATAAAGAAAAACGCCGCTTTTCCGCCGCAATATACGCAACGGCTCTCGCGCTTGGCGCGGCGGGCTCCGCACTTATTTCCTATTATACGGTAAAAGAAAACCAACGTGTGCAACGCCTGAAAAACAAAATAGCCGAAAAAGACCATTGGTTCCATTCATTTGAATATCCGGAATGTCACGAACCCAAAATAAAAATCGACGAAACATATATCCCGCCGGTGGAAACGGAAGAAAATTAATTAACATTTTTGCGATAACGTAAAACTAACGTTATCGCTTTTTTTGCAAAAAATCTCCGCAAATCAAAAAGCGAACAAGTCCGTGTGTATTTTACCGAACCAAATTCAAAATCTATGAACAGGCTCGCTTCCTTACAGCGAATCATTCGCCTTTATAACAACAAACGTATCAAACCGAAAACAAAACCGACGCCGCTTGAAAAGCGACGTCGGTTGGTTGCGCAATTATTCAATATGTCGCTTGCAAGGGGCTTTTTGCGCTTTCCGTATAACTTGGGAAAATCCAAAAGCCTTGTTTTTTTGTTTCAGTTCAAAACAAATTATTTGCAAGCCGCCGTAAGGTCATAGTTTTCGGCGGAAGCAAGATTTTCAAACACAGCCCAGCCCGCAATGTCAAAATACGGGTTGCCCTGAAGAGCTCCGTCCTTATAATAGGATTCGCCCTTAATGCCGTTGCCCGCAAACATCAGGTGAATTTGTATAAACGATTTTGCGTCTGCCCGAACATTTACCCTAATAATAACTTCTTCCCATTCTTCTTTGCCGTCGGTCAAAAGAACCGCCGAACCGCTTGCGTTGGGAAGTGCACTGTCGTTTTCGTCTTTAATGCCGTAAAGATTAATGCACGGTTTAACACTCTGATTTGTTCTCATCAAAACCTTGAAATAAACGGTACCGTTTTCAATTGCGGTTTTGGGAAGCCCGTAGCAGTCCATATTAAGAACGGTGGACTCGTTGTTTACCGTTGCGTGAGCATAAACGATACCCGTTGCGTCGTCTTTCTTTTCTTCAACGCTGTATGAAGAACGTGTGTCGGCATAAAGCTTTTTGTCTTTTTGCGTGCGAACAAGCAACGGTTCGAAAATTTCCGTGCTTTCGCCATCTTCCGCTTTAATTCCATTGGACGAAACAAGCGATTTTCTGTCGTCCTCCGTTACTTCGGCTGTTTTTTCAACGGAATAGGCATATGTATATTGCGGAATGGAATTTACATAATAGAATTTTCCCGTTTTATCGCCCAAAACGTTTAACATAGAATAGGTTGCGGAAATGTTTGCGTTTGCTTTTTTGCCCAAGCCGGTTGTAAAGAATCCGTTGTTGACGCCCTGAATGTAAACGTTGCCTTCATATATGGGTGCGGTTGCGTTAAAATCGGAATATGTTTCCGCAAGTTCTCGAATTGCTCTGTCAAGAATATTGTTTTTAATCACATAGTTTGTAAATTCGTTTCTGGAAGAACCCGAACGAATATTTCTTTGGTTGTTTGCGTCGGGACGCATCGAACCGAATCCAAAGCCCGCACGTCGCAAAAGGTTGCCTTCAAAAACGACGTTATCGCCTTTTCTTATTGCTTCGGGCTGTGCCGTGCAAGCGGAAAGGAAATATTCAATGTTATATACGCAGTCCGTAATAACGTTATTCTTATAAAGAATGTTGTTTTCTTCCACATTTCCGTTTGTGCCGTAGCTTACTTGATGGGTAATTCCCGCGTCATAGCATTCGTAAACATAGCAGTTTTCAATTGTATAGCCGTCGCAACCGCCGTAAACTTCAATGCCGTTGCCGAATCTTCCCGCACTGCCTGCGTTGGAATAGCCCTGAATCGAACCGCCAATCCAACCTATTTCGCAGTTTTGAATAACCAAGTTTTTAAGCGTGCCCGCACCAATGCCGTGCGAACCGCCGTATTTAACGCAAATGTTGTCAAACGTAACGTTTGAAACTGCGGAAATTACGTTTTCTCTTGTGTTAAATTCAATGGAATCAAAAATTTTTCCGGGGTTGCCGTTGTCGCATCTCAAATAAAGAGGACCTCTTGCCGAACCGATATTTATTATTGCTGCACCGTCCGTTGCGGCATGGAAAAATTCAAAGTTGTTGTCAAGCTGAACTTTATAATCGTACTCTGTTTTTTTGGGGTCGCCTCTTACGGTAAATTTGTTGTTGTAATCGGGATATTCCTTAACCGCAAAGCCTTCGCCGTCGTTAAACACGATTGTGCCCACATCGGTAAGAGTAAGGTCGTAATATTGCCAAATAAGCGCGCCCGTTTCGGCGTTTTCATAAACAAGAGTCCACTTTTCGGGAGACGCACCGTTTTCGGGAGAACCGTAGAACGCGGGTTTTTCGCCTTCGCCGTAAGCCGAATAGGTTATTCCCGATTTTGCAACCCACTTAATTCTCCAAATGTCGCCTCGCTTAAACAGAACGGCGTCGCCGTCGCTTGCAAGCTGATTTGCCTTCGAGGGAGTTTTAACCGCCGTTGCTTCCGTCAAACCGTCGTTTTTATCGTCGCCCGAGGAAGAAGAAACATAAATTTTTTTGCCCGAAATGCCCGAAAGGTCCATGGAGGGAGTGTTTTTAATTTCTTTAATTCTTTCGTCTTCAAGCAAATCAAGTTCCGCAACTTTTGCGTTGCCGGCTTCAAAGTTATATATTGTGGAAACGTCTGTTTTTTCGCCAAGAGCCGTAAGCGGGTCCTTAACCGCATAAAGCCACTTGCCGTCCTGTTCCACGTGCGGAACGGTTGCTTCCGCAATGTCCGCAAAAGCCCAATGCGAATAATCAACGTCCAAAAACAGAACTATTATGTCCGAAGCAAGCTGTTCGGAGGTTTTGGATTTTCCTCTCGCTCTGTTGATAACCGTAACAACTTCGGCTCTGGTTATTGTGTTGTCGGGTTTAAAGCTGAATGTGCCGTCGCCGTTTGCATAGCCGTTAATAAGTCCCGCGGAAGCCGCCGCTTTAATTGAAGCGTATTTTGCGTGCGATTCGGAAACGTCCGTAAAGCTTACGGCATTGCCTTTATCCTCTGCAAGTCCCGTAAGATATACAAGCTCCGCAAATTCGGCTCTTGTTATGGGCTGATTGGGAGCAAAAGTTCCGCTGTAAGATTTTAGCAAACCTTTGCTTTGGCAATAGCCGATATATTTTGCATACCATTCGCCCGCCG